>NZ_JABUMQ010000105.1:0-31081 GCF_013336645.1 Myxococcus sp. CA039A
GGCCCAGCGTCCGGGCCCGCCCATGGCTCCCGCCGCCGCCCGCCCGCCCGCGCCCGCCCAGGCCGCGCGTCCACCGGCCCCCGCGCCCGCCGCACGTCCTCCCGCTCCGGCCCCCGCGCCCGCACCGGCCGCCGGCGGCGACGACGACTTCCAGATCGAACGCTTCTGATGTGACAGCGGGGCCCATCCAATCGAACGGATGGGCCCGCCGGCCTGAGTGAGTCGCCCCGCACGGCAGCCCGTCGGCACCCGCCGACTGGACGGTTTGCCTGCGTGAGTCGCGCGGAGCGGGAGCCGCATCGTCCAGAGGGGCCGGCTCGCTCCGAGCGGTGGCTTCGGCCGGTTCAGCGGTTGCCCAGGACCGTCCCAGCGCTTGACGTTGAGGCAGGGCAGGGGGCTCGCCCCGCCAGTCGCCCCGGGCCCTTCAGCCGCGAGCTTCGTCTCTACGCGTCTTCCTCGCCGAGCATGGCGCGCAGCCGCGACAGGCGCAGCGGCCCCATGAGTCCCTCACGCGAGAGCACCTGGAGCAGCTGCGCGGTGGCGTGCACCTTGGCCTCCTGCTCCTCCTCGGGCTTGTTGGCGATCTCCGCGTCGAAGAGCGAATCGATGTGCTCGGGGTTGATGGGCGCGGGCCCTTCTTCCCAGGCGATGTCGAAGAGCGCGCGGGCCATGGTCTCGCGCACCTTGCGCTCGCCGTCGTTCGGCGCGCCCTTCACGAACCCGAGGAAGAGGGCGTCCACCGCTTCCTTGGTGAGCCCCGCCAGCGCGGGCACTTCGCCCAGGGACTCCTTCACGTAGTCCCGGTCGAACGAGTCCACGTCCTGCGCGTAGCCGAAGGCTTCCTCTAGGAGGATGGAGGCGATGAACGCGTCCGTCTCCTCCTCACTGGCGCCTTCCTCGGCCAGCGCCTCGCGGGCCTTGCGAGCCGGCTCGGCCAGCTCCGCGTCCTCCATCAGCGCGCGCGCGGAGGCATGGGCCGCCAGCAGCACGAGCGCGGCCTGGGCATCCGAGGACAGGACGCGGCCTCCCACGTCCATGAGGATGGAGGCCTGGCGCGGGTGAGCCTTGGCGGCCTCGGTGAAGGACTTCTCCTCCGGAGCGAGGGACTCTCCCGCCTGCTGCTTGCGGAGCGTCTCCTTCGCGACATCGGCGGTGAGGAAGCGGGCGAGGACAGGGTGCATGCTCGCGCCTGTTACCACATGCTACGTATCCCGCCATGCTCTCGGAGGATGAAGGACCGGAGGCCGTCCAGCGCGCCACGGATGCGGGCCTCAAGCTCCTGGCGGCCCGCGCCCGCACCCGCCACGAGCTGCTCCAGGCCCTGGAGAAAAAGGGCTTCCCGGCCTCCGTGCGCGACGCCGCGCTCGCCCGGCTCCAGGGCTGGGGTTACCTCGACGACACCCGCTTCGGCCGCGAGCGCGCCGCCTCCCTCCTGAAGGGCGGCAAGGGGCCCGCGGCCGTCCTCCATCGCCTCCACTCCCATGGGTTGTCCGAGGACGAGGCCCAAGGTGCGCTCGACTCCGCCCGGGACGCGGTGGAGTTCGACGCGGTGGCCGCCGCGCGCACGGCCCTGGAGAAGCGGGGGCTGTCGGCTCGCCCGCCCGACGGGAAGGCGTGGGCCCGCGCCGCACGGTTCCTGTCGGGTCGTGGATTCTCCCAGGACGTCATCCATCAGCTCCTGGGAGAACCTTCGCTGGACCCCTCGGGGCCGGACGAATAGCGTGGCGCCGATGCGTTCCGCCGTCGCCTTCCTGACCACCGTCCTGCTGCTCACCTCCGGTTGCGCCGCCCTCTCCGGCACGCAGGGCGGAGACCCTGACTACGCCGTCACCGCCGAGGAGAACCTCCGACTCGGCAGCGAGGCCCTGGAGAACAAGGACTTCCTCAAGTCCCAGAAGTACTTCGAGTACGTCCGCGCCAAGTTCCCCTACCAGGAGGCCGCGCGCGAAGCGGAGCTGCGACTGGCGGACCTGGACTTCGCTCGCGAGGCCTTTCCGGAGGCCCGGGACCAGTACCAGTCCTTCATCAAGCTCCACCCCACCCACGCCAAGGTGGACTACGCCGCCTTCCGCTCCGCCCTCACCCACGTGGAGGAGTATCCCTCCGACTTCTTCGCCCTCCCTCCCTCGGAGGAGAAGGACCAGGTGGAGATTCGCGCGGGGCTGTCCACCATGGAGGAGTTCCTCCGCCAGTACCCCGATTCGGAGTTCGCCCCAGAGGCCAAGAAGCATGCGGACGAGGCGCGCAAGCGGCTGGCCGAGCACGAGCTGTACGTGGCCCGCTTCTACACGAAGCGCGAGCGCTGGAAGGCCGTCGCCCAGCGACTGGAGGCCCTGCTCACCAAGTACCCGGGTACGCCCTTCGAGGAGGAGGCGCTCTTCGACCTGCATGAGGCGTACGTGAAGCTGAATGACCCGAAGCGCGCGGAGGAGACGCTGCGCCAGGTGCTGCGCCGCCTGCCCGGGACTCCCGCCGCGGAGAAGGCCCAGCGCATGCTGGGCACGTGAGGACGACGCAGCAGTGGAGCCGGCTGGGCGGCCTGTTCATCGCCGGACTGGCGGTGCTCGCCGCCTGCGCGGTGCTCGTCCCCCGGCTCCTGGGCTTCGCCGCGGGGCCCGAGGCGGAGGTCATCACCGTCCTGAAGCAGACCGAGGCCTACGGGCTTTCCCTGCCCATCCCCCACGCGGCCGTGCCGCTCGTCTCCCAGGAGCACCACTTCGCCCGCATCACCGTGACGGTGGAGCCCGGTGCGAAGCGGGCGGAGGCCTTCGCCACCCTCGACTTCAAGGGGACGCTGGGCCCTACCCAGGTGGGCACGGCCGGCGTGGAGCGCGTGCCCTTCGTCTTCAAGAATGGAGACTGGGAGCCCGAGCCCTCCGCCGCCCCCCGACTGGTCGCCGTGGTGGCCGCGCTGGAGGCCCGGCGCCGCGCGCTCGAGACGGCGAACGCGGAGGCCCTGAGTCGGCTGGCCGTGCCGGGAAATCCCGGAGTGGCGGGACCCGAATGGGAAGAGCTGAAGATGATGCGAGGACGCGTCTATCGGGCGGAGGCGTGGTACATCCGTTTGGAGCGGGAGGAGGCGGTCGTCACGGAGCACTGGCGGCTGCAGGGCTCTCTCCCGTCGAGGCCGGTGGACACCCGGGGCCAACGGTCGCTGTCGCTCACGCTTCACGGTGATGAATTCTTGTTTTCGCCCGGGCTCATGTAGGCTACCTGCGTCGGAGGCAGGGCCCGAGGACGGGCCGAGTCATGGAAGAGCCCCTCAAGCAGCTACTGACCCTCGGGCGCGGCTACTTCGAGAAGAAGCAGTACGCCCAGGCCGAGCAGTACCTCGCGAAAATCGTCGAGCAGAATCCGACGTTCGCGGACGTATTCAACATGCTCGGCATCATCTACCACGACCAGGGCCAGTTCGCCCGGGCGCAGCGGGCGTTCGAGTCCGCGCTGAACCTGAATCCGGCGTACACCGAAGCGGCGCTGAACCTGGCGGTCATCTACAACGACATGGGGAAGTACGCCGAGGCGAAGGAGGTCTACCAGGCCGCCTTGTCCCGGCAGAAGACCGGCCCCGGTGAGTTGGACCCCTACGTCGAGAAGAAGATCGCCAACATGTACGGCGAGATTGGCGACGTGTACGCGTCCAGCGGCGCCTGGCAGAAGGCCGTCGAGGAGTACCGTCGCGCGCTGGGCCTGTGTCCCCAGTTCGTGGACATCCGCCTCAAGCTGGGCAACGCCCTGCGCGACGCGGGTGACAACGTGGCGGCCATCGCCGAGTACGAGCAGGTCATCGCCCAGAACCCATCCTTCATCCCAGGCCGTATCCAGTACGGCGTGGCGCTGTACTCCGCCGGTCGCAGGGCGGAGGCGGTGCAGGTGTGGGAGGACGTGCTGGCGCGCAGCCCGGACAACAAGAGCGCGCAGATGTATCTCAACCTGGTGAAGGACCCCGGCAAGGTGGAGCAGGCGGGTTGATGACCATGGATATTACGAAGACCTATGCCCTGAAGTTCATCTCCGGGAAGTACCAGGGCGGAGAGTTCCCGCTGAAGGCGGAGAAGCAGATCGTCATCGGCCGCTCCAGCGAGCTGGACATGGTGCTCGTCGAGGACATGGTCTCTCGCAAGCACGCGAAGATCAGCTTCTCGGATGGGAAGATCACCATCGAGGACCTCGGCTCGACCAACGGCACCTTCGTCAACGGCGAGAAGGTGAAGCAGGCCCGGCTCAAGGAGGGGGACCGTATCCTCATTGGCACCTCCATCCTCAAGCTCGTGCACCAGGGCGCTGACGGCGCCAACGTGGACGAGAGCATGGCCAAGCTGAAGCTGGAGGAGGCCGCCGCCGCCCAGGCCGCGCGGACCACCACCAAGGGCAGCTCCATGACGGGGAAGATTGAGGAAATCCCCCTGCCGGACCTGCTCCAGCTCTTCCACACCTCCAAGAAGAACGGCGTGCTGGTCGTCAACAGCGCCCAGGAGGGGAAGATCTACCTGCGCCAGGGGCGCGTGTACTACGCGGTCATCAACGAGAACCACAACCTGGGGCCGCAGAAGAGCTTCAACCGCATCATCACCTGGGAGCAGGGCGACTTCGAGCTGCGTCCGGCGGACACCCAGGAGTTCATGGTGGAGCTGGACTCGTCCACGGAGGCGCTGCTGATGGATGCGCTCCGTCAGCTCGACGAACTCAAGCGCCTCCAGCCGAGCCTGCCGCCCCCGGAGGCGATGCTCCAGCTTGTCGTCCCGCTGGCGGCGCCGCTCAAGGAACTCACGCCAGAGCTCCTGGACGTGCTCCAGTTGGTCATCAACCAGGGCACCCTGGTGGGCGTGTTGGACCGCGCGGATGCGGATGATGTCGTCACGGCGGAGGGTCTGGTACAGCTCCTCAAGCGCGAGTACGTGCGCATCATCTGAGTCGGACACCTGGCCCGCCCCTCATCCGGGCGGGTCCGAAAAGGGGAACACGCCGTGGCGAACGCGAAGTCGGTGAAGCGCCTGCGCCTCACCGAGCTGAGTCACTGCGCGGGATGCGCGGCGAAGCTCAAGGCCGGGGACCTGTCGAAAGTCCTGGGGGGACTGAAGTCCTCCCGTGCCCCTCAGGCCCTGGTGGGCTTCAACACGAACGACGACGCGGCCGTCTACCGCCTCTCGCCCGGCCTCGCCGTGGTGGAGACGGTGGACTTCTTCCCGCCGGTGGTGGACGACCCGTTCCAGTTCGGGGCCATCGCCGCGGCGAATGCCCTCTCGGACATCTACGCGATGGGGGCGAAGCCACTGTTCGCGCTCAACCTCGTCGGCTTCCCGGACAGCCTCCCGCTGTCCGTGCTGTCGAAGATTCTCGCGGGGGGCCAGTCCAAGGTGGAAGAGGCGGGCATCTCCATCCTCGGGGGCCACAGCATTCGAGACCCGGAGCCCAAGTACGGCCTGGCCGTCACTGGTGTAGTGGATCCGAAGAAGGTCCTCACCAACGCGGGCGCGAAGCCGGGCGACGTGCTGCTGCTCACCAAGCCGCTGGGCACGGGCATCGCGACCACGGCCATCAAGCGCGGGCTCGCCTCGAAGCAGCTCCAGAAGCGCGTGGTCGCGGTGATGACCACCCTGAACCGCGCCGCGGGCGAGGTCTTCGCGTCCGGCAGGTTCAAGGTGAACGCGCTCACCGACGTGACGGGTTACGGGCTCCTGGGCCACCTGTTGGAGATGATGACGGGCGCGAAGACGCGCGCGGCCATCGACCTGGAGCGCATCCCCCTCATCGCCGAAGTGCCCGCGCTGGCCGAGGCGGGGGTGGTGCCCGGTGGCACCCGGTCCAACCTGGCCCACGTCCAGAAGAAGGTCCGCTTCCCCAAGGGGTTGCCGGAGGCGATTCAGTGGGTGCTCGCCGACGCGCAGACCAACGGTGGGCTGCTGGCCAGCGTGCCCGCGAGCGACGCGCTCAAGGCCCTCAAGGCCCTGGAGAAGGCGGGCGTGGACGCGGCCCTCATCGGTGAAGTCCGGGCGGGGCGCCCCGCAATCGAAGTCATCGGCTGAACCGCCGGACCGCCGAGCTTCCGAACCCGGGCCGGGCTGGGATTTCGCGCCCGGGGTGGGGCTCCGCTAGCATTCCACCCCGGCATGCCGCTGTCCCCCCGCCCCCTCCTGGCCTTCGTTGCCTTCCTCTGGCTCGTCCCCGTCACCGCCGGTGCCGGCGAGCGCCCCGCGCGCATCGTCATCGACCCGGGGCACGGTGGAATCAAGGAAGGCGCGAAGGGGCCGGGCGCGCTGCGCGAGAAGGAAGTGGCGCTCCAGATTGCTCACCGGCTTCGCTCGAAGCTGGAGGCGGCGGGTGGAGAGGTCTACCTGACGCGGGAGCGCGACGCGCTGGTGACGCTCACCGAGCGCGTGGAGATGACGAACGACCACGGCGCGGACCTCTTCATCTCCATCCACGCCAACTCCATGCCCACGCCCCGCATGCGCGCGCGCACCGAGGGCGTGGAGACCTACTTCCTGTCCGCCAGTGCCTCGGGTGAGGCGGCCCTCGCGGTGGCGGACCGGGAGAACGCGGAGGCGCCCATGTCCCGCGTGGCACGCGGCGACTCGACACTGGCGCTCATCCTCGAGGACCTGGTCCGCACGGAGGCGCACTCGGATTCCTCCCGGCTGGCCTATGCCATCCACCCCCGCCTGGTGGCTCGCACACGCGCGGCGGACCGGGGCGTGCAACAGGCGCCCTTCTTCGTGCTCTCCGGCGTGGAGTGCCCCGCCGTGCTCGTCGAGGTGGGCTACATCTCCCATCCGGAGGAGGGCATGCGGCTGGGGCGGGACGACTACCAGGAGAAGCTGGCCGAGGCGATCAGCGAGGGCGTGCTCGCCTTCCTGCGTGAGACGCGTCGGCGGGACGCCGCCCGGCCCGCCCAGGTGGCGGGCCCCGTCTCCCCCTGAGTGGACAGGCGGGCGATGGGGACGCCACGCGCGCCGCGCGGCTCTGGTAGAGAAGGGACGCTCGCCTCACTTCCCCAGGAGCTCGCCGTGCGTTCCTTCCAACGTGGTGCGCTGGACCTTCGCCCCGTCATCATCACCCCCGGAGTGTCCCGCTATGCGGAGGGCTCCGTGCAGGTGGAGTTCGGCCACACCAAGGTGCTCGTCACGTGCTCCACCGAGGAGCGCGTTCCCCCGCACCTCATGGGCAAGGGCACCGGCTGGGTGACGGCCGAGTACGGCATGCTGCCCCGGGCCACGCACACGCGCAGCCACCGCGAGGCGGCCAAGGGCAAGCAGACCGGCCGCACCATGGAAATCCAGCGGCTCATCGGCCGCTCCCTGCGCGCCGCGGTGGACCTGACCACCCTGGGCACGCGCACCCTCACGCTGGACTGCGACGTGATTCAGGCGGACGGCGGCACGCGCACCGCCTCGATTACGGGCGCGTACGTGGCCCTGGTACTCGCGCTGCGCTCGCTGCAGAAGGCGGGCACCCTCACCAAGACGCCCAAGCTGACGCCCATGGCCGCGGTGTCCGTGGGCGTGGTGGGGGGCGAGGTGCGCGTGGACCTGGATTACGAGGAGGACTCGAAGGCGGACGTGGACCTGAACATCGTGGCCACGGGGGACGGGCGCATGGTGGAAGTGCAGGGCACCGCCGAGCACCAGCTCTTCGACCGCAAGACGATGGACGCGATGCTCGACGGGGGGCTCGCCGCCATCCAGCAGCTCGTCGTCGCGCAGGCCAAGGCCCTCGAATGACGACGGGCACGTCGAAGCTCCTCTTCGCCACCACCAACAAGGGAAAGCTGCGCGAGCTGCGGGAGCTGGTGGGGGACTCGGTGGAGGTGGTGTCGCTTGGGGACCTGCCGCCCATCCCCGAGCCCGAGGAGGACGGCGACACCTTCGAGGCCAACGCGGTGAAGAAGGCGCTGGAGTATGCCCGGGCCACGGGACTGCCCGCGCTGGCGGACGACTCCGGACTTTGCGTGGACGCGCTGGATGGCCAGCCCGGCGTGTTGTCCGCCCGGTACGCGCTGGGGGATGACAAGGCCCGGTACCAGAAGCTGCTCTCCGCGCTGACCGGGGTGCCCGACGCGAAGCGCACGGCGTCGTTCCGCTGCGCGCTGGCGCTGGCGTGGCCGGACGGCCGGACGCACGTGGAGGAGGGGCGGTGCGAGGGCCGCATCGGCCACGCGCCGAGCGGGACGCATGGCTTCGGCTATGACCCCATCTTCATGTTTCCGGACAGTGGCCGGACGATGGCGGAGCTGACCCCGGAGGAGAAGTCCGCCGTGTCGCACCGGGGCGCGGCCTTCCGGAAGATGAAGCCCAGGCTGCTGATGCTCACCACGGGCACTTGAGCGAGCTGGTCAGACACGTTGTCCTTGCGCGTCCGTCCGCGATGGTTCAACAATGCCGCACTCTACTTTTCGGGGCGTAGCGCAGCCTGGTAGCGCACCTGCCTTGGGCGCAGGGGGTCGGAGGTTCGAATCCTCTCGCCCCGACTTTAAGTAGCGAAGTGGAAGCAGGCGGCCCGGCCAGCTCCAATAGCTCAGCTGGATAGAGCACCGACCTTCTAAGTCGGGGGTCGCAGGTTCGAGTCCTGCTTGGGGCGCCAACCTGGCTGCCGTGACATTTGGGCCTTGAACTGGCCCGGCTTTCCACGGTAGGGAAGCCACGCTTCAAACGCCGTTGCGGAACGGCGGCCATAGCTCAACTGGTTAGAGCGCTGGACTGTGACTCCAGAGGTTGCCGGTTCGACCCCGGTTGGCCGCCCACGTTTTTCCCTTCCGTACTCTGCGCTCGTAGCTCAACTGGATAGAGCACTGGGCTTCGAACCCAGGGGTTGGGGGTTCAAGTCCCTCCGAGCGCGCTCCAGTACCCTGTCACTCCGATGATCCGCGCCCGAGCAACGGCGCTTCCGGAGAGACGCCCGCCCCTTCGCACCCGTGGATCCGCGCGGCCTGTCCTCCGCCGAGGCTCTTCCGGCGGAGGAGGACTTCATCGCGTCCGGGTGCGGATCAGGCTCCGTGCGAGGCGCCGTTGCCCTTGTCGGCGGTGGGCACCCGGCAGCGCAGCTCCGTCTCCGCCTCCAGCGCGAGCAGGTTGTCTCGCATCGCCTTGGCCCAGCGCGCTCGGGGCTGCTCCATCAGCTTCTCGTTCGCCAGCTCGATGCTCTCGCTCAGCTCCTCGTCGGAGAGCTCCGAGGCTGTCTTCCCCTTGTACGGGCCGAACGCCACCACCACGGCGCTGGCCTTGAGGCTGGCGCGCGGCGCGGACGGCTCGGCGGAGTGGGGTGCTTCAGCGGCATCCACCTCCACGGCCTTCGCCGACTCCTTGGGGGGAAGGGGCGCCAGTGGCACGTCGACGTCGAGCCTCTGTGGCTTCTCCTCCTTGGCGGGCGCGGCGGCCGGCAGGGTGGGGAAGGACGCCTTCACCGGGCCGGGACGCGCGCCCAGCACCTCGTAGGCGCCCGGGGGCTCCGCGTGGCTTGTGGCCACCGGCTCGAAGTCGTCCGCCGGCATCTCCTCGCGGACGTACAAGCCCCCGAAGGCCTCGGGATACGCCTTGCGCAGCGCCGCCACCCGGGCGCACTTTTCAATCATCGTCGTGGGAATCTTGGCCCACAGCGGCGTCTGCTGGACGTACCCGCTGAAGTCCAGCCACACCACGACGGGCAGCTTTCCGTCGCGCACCACGCGAGACCAGCCTCCCACCAGCGCACCCTTGCGCTTGGCCGGATTGAAGCGGTGCACGACTTCGCCCTTGCCCTGGTCCACGACGATATCGTCCTCGGCGAACACCGCGCTCGCCTGGATGCCCTTGAAGTCCGGAAAGCGCTCCGCTCGGGCGAGCATGCCGGCCTCGGAGGGCTGGAACTCGTACTTGTTCACCCAGTTGGGGCGCTCCCGGTTGCCGATGTTCTGCCGGCGGGCCACGCAGAAGGCCTCCTTGAGGAGGGGGTCCAACCCGCTGCGCTTGCACTGCTCGATGAAGAGGGCGAACTCGTCCTCGCTGATTCCCCGCGGGCAGATGGTGCGTCGAATCAGCTCCATGCGCTCCCGGCTCCAGTTGCCGAGGGCCGAGCCCGTTTCCTCCACCTTCGGGGACATGTTGGCTTCCGTCACTGTCGTCTCCTGCATACGTCCTGCGCGAAAAGGGCGGACGACCTCCGTCCGCCCGCCTGTGCCTCGGCGGTGCACCCGTGCGAATCCCGAATGGGGGGCCGTGCGTGCCCGCCGTCCCGGTGGACTGGGAAGGAAGGCCCGACGTGGCCTCGTTCAACAGAGGTGCTGGGAGTCTGTTTCATCCGCGCGAGGACCCACGGTGGCGCCAGCCCGTGGGGCGGGCGGCGCGGCGTCACCCGGACTCGGCGTCTCCGAGAGGTGATCGCTCAGCGTGGTAATGCAGGGGGGACGAAAATACTTTTTGACAGCGCGGCCGGCCTTCTATAGTTACCGCCGCCACTTGGACGTCACGCAGCCGACGGGCCAAGCGCAGTGCCGGGAGCGTAGCTCAATTGGCAGAGCAATGGACTCTTAATCCATAGGTTGTGGGTTCGATTCCCTCCGCTCTCATTACGGGGTCTCTCCAGCAATGGAGAGGCCCCGTTTGTTTTTCCGCGCAGCCGCCGCATGCTGATGTCCAGCGGACGTTTCGCGGTATGTACGGAACACGGCACGCGGCGCATCAGGGCGGGTGGCGAAACTGGTAGACGCGCCAGACTTAGGATCTGGTACCGCAAGGTGTGAGGGTTCGAGTCCCTCCTCGCCCATTTCGCGTTGACCCGTTCGTGCCTATCCCCTAAAGGCGCACGTCCCACTTAACCGGCGCCGCTCGGGACGACTGTCCGAGGCGGCGGCGAGCGAGGCCCGTATGAAGGTCCAGGTCGAGGAGCTCTCTCCCGTTGAGAAGAAGCTCTCCATCGAGGTCGAGTCCGCCCGCGTGGCGGAAGAGCTGAACCGCGCTTATTCCGCGCTGAGTAAGCAGGTGAAGCTGCCCGGCTTCCGCCAGGGCAAGGTTCCCCGGCGCATCCTGGAGCAGCGCTTCAAGGACCAGGTCGAGGACGAGGTCATCCAGCGCGTGGTGCAGACCGCCTACCTGGACGCCGTGCGCGAGCACAACGTGGAGGTTGTCGCCAGCCCGCAGGTGACCAACGCGGGCCTCAAGGCCGACGCCCCGTTCACCTTCGAGGCCCGGGTGGAGGTCAAGCCCAAGGTCGAGGCGAAGGAGTACGCGGAGCTGCCCCTGACGAAGTCGGACGCCGCCGTCACCGACGAGCAGGTCAACGAGCAGCTGGACCGCATGCGCCAGTCGCTGAGCCGGCTGGAGCCCGTGGCCGACCGCGACTCGGCGGCCTCCGGCGACTACGCCACCGTGGACTATGACGCCACCGTGGACGGCCAGCCGTTCACCGGCAGCAAGGCCGAGGGCATCACCGTCCAGGTGCAGCCCGGCGAGCTGGTGGAGTCGAAGATCGCCGCCCTGGAAGGCGTCAAGGTGGGCGAGTCCAAGGACATCGACTACGCCTTCCCCGCGGACTACCGGGTGGAAGAGGTGAAGGGGAAGACGGGCCGCTTCCACGTCACCCTCAAGGCGCTGAAGAAGGAGATCAGCCCCGAGCTCAACGACGAGTTCGCCAAGGAGACGGGCATCGCGCAGACGATGGAGGAGCTGCGCGGCAAGCTGCGCACCGACATGGAGAAGGCGCGCCGTTCGCAAGCGGACAACGACGAGCGCGAGGCCCTGGTGAAGGTGCTCGTGGAGCGCAACCCGTTCGAGGTCCCCCGCGCCATGGTGGAGCGCGCCATGGACTCCATGCTGCGTGGCGCCCTGCAGCAGCTGCAGCGCTCGGGCGTGGACCCCAGCCGTCTGAACCTGGACTTCAACCGGCTGCGCGAGGAGATGCGCGAGAAGGCCCTCCAGGAAGTGAAGGGCACGCTGCTCCTGGAGTCCATCGCCCTCAAGGAGGGCGTGCAGGCGTCCGACGCGGACGTGGAAGCGCGCATCGAGCAGCTCGCCGTCGAGGCGGGCCAGCCGGTGGCCGCCGTGAAGAAGTACTTCAAGGGTCCGGACGAGCGCCTCGGGTTGTCTCTGCGACTGCGCGAGGAAAAGACGATTGAATTCCTGAAGGGCCGGGCGAAGTATTCCTGAGGTTCTCTTCCGAGCCGTCTTCAGCGCTTCAGCCCGCTACTCGAGGTCGACATGCCCTTCATGCCCGTTCCCTACGTCATCGAGCAGACGCACCGCGGTGAGCGCTCGTACGACATCTACAGTCGGCTCCTGAAGGACCGCATCATCATGCTGGGCACCGAAATCGACGATGACGTGGCCAACGTCATCGTCGCCCAGCTGCTGTTCCTCGAGTCCGAAGACCCGGACAAGGACATCAACATCTACATCAACTCGCCGGGCGGCTCCGTGACGGCGGGCATGGCCATCTACGACACGATGCAGTACGTCAAGCCGCCGGTCTCCACCATCTGCGTGGGGCAGGCGGCGTCGATGGGGGCCGTGCTCCTGCTCGCCGGGACGAAGGGCAAGCGCTACTCGCTGCCCTCCAGCCGCATCATGATCCACCAGCCGCTGGGCGGGGTGCGGGGCCAGGCCACGGATATCGAAATCCAGGCCCGGGAAATCCTGCGGATGAAGGCGAAGCTCAACGAGATCATCGTCAAGCACACCGGGCAGACCATCGAGCGCGTCGAGAAGGACACGGATCGCGACTACTTCATGGGCGCCACGGAGGCGAAAGCCTACGGAATCGTGGATGAAATCCAGAACCCCCGAAAGGTCGTGGGGCTGGGCAAGGACGAGAAGAAGTAGCCGTTCGCCGGGGCTTGACGCCTCGGCCGGTGGCCGGAGCCGCGGGAATTCGTCCCCGCGCCTCCGGCTTTCTGCTTTCTGCGCCGACCCACTCTCCCTGTTAAGTACCGGGAAGGCGCGTGGACGTCCCTGATGGGGGCTGACTAGATTGCTTTGAGGCCGGGTCGGGTGGCGCGAGGCAGGGTGGCGGCTTTACAGGCGCAGCGAGGGATTTCATGGCGGGCAAGAACGTGGAGAAGCGAGACAACCAGACCCTCTGCTGCTCTTTCTGCGGCAAGTCGCAGAAGGAAGTGAAGAAGCTCATCGCGGGGCCAACGGTCTACATCTGCGACGAGTGCATCGGGCTGTGCAACGACATCATCGCGGAGGAGATCGACCGCGAGGAGACCAAGGACACCAAGCTGCGCATCCCCCGGCCCTCTGAAATCAAGGCCGTGCTGGATGAGTACGTCATTGGCCAGGAGCGGGCGAAGAAGACGCTGTCGGTGGCCGTTCACAACCACTACAAGCGCATCGAGTCCAAGGTCGCGCTCGAGGACGTGGAGCTCCAGAAGAGCAACATCCTCCTCCTGGGCCCCACCGGTAGCGGCAAGACGCTCCTGGCGCAGACGCTGGCGCGCATCCTCAACGTCCCCTTCACGATTGCGGACGCCACGTGCCTCACCGAGGCCGGCTACGTGGGCGAGGACGTCGAGAACATCATTGTCAACCTGCTCCAGGCGGCCGACCACGACATCGAGCGGGCGCAGCGCGGCATCGTCTACATCGACGAAATCGACAAGATTGCCCGCAAGTCGGAGAACCCCTCCATCACCCGCGACGTCAGCGGCGAGGGCGTTCAGCAGGCCCTGCTGAAAATCATCGAAGGTACGGTGGCCAACGTTCCGCCCAAGGGTGGCCGCAAGCACCCTCAGCAGGAGTTCCTGCAGGTGGACACCACCAACATCCTCTTCATCTGCGGTGGCGCCTTCGGCGGGTTGGACCAGGTCATCGAGCGGCGCCTGGGTGGCCGCAGCCTGGGCTTCGGCGCGGACATCCAGTCCAAGAAGCAGCGCAACCTCACGGAGCTGCTCAAGCACGTGGAGCCGGAGGACCTGCTCAAGTTCGGCATGATTCCGGAGTTCATCGGCCGTCTGCCCATCATCACCGCGCTGGAGGAGCTGGATGAGCCCGCGCTCATCAACATCCTCAACCAGCCGAAGAACGCGCTCACCAAGCAGTACAAGAAGCTCTTCGAACTGGACGGCGTGGCGCTGAAGTTCACCGACGGCGCGCTCAAGGCCATCGCCAGCGAGGCCATCCGCCGCAAGGCCGGTGCCCGCGGCCTGCGCTCCATCCTCGAGTCGGCCATGCTGGACGTGATGTACGAAATCCCGTCCCGCAAGACGGTGCGCGAGGTGCTCATCTCCGAGGAGGTCATCCTCAAGAAGAGCGAGCCCGTCATCCTCCATTCCGCGGCGGAGAAAGAGCCCGCGGAGCCGAAGAAGGAATCCGCCTAGCGCGGCGCCGAGCCGCCTCTTCCAGGGGCGGCCCCTTGAGATGTGACGGGGCGCGTCAAGGGCCAGGCAGCAGGCCCGACGCGCCCCATCCATTCTGGAGCATGGCCGGCCTTCCAGGCGGCCCACGGTTTTTGTGGGACGGGCGTGGGGCTTTCTGTATGTGCTGGCTCCATGAGACGGCTGCCCCTGCCCGCCTTGTGGTTGATGCTCTCTGCCTGCGCTGGCTCGAAGCCGGCGGAACGGGAAGCGCCTCCGGTGGGGGCGCGGGCCCAGGAGGAACACTCGCGCATGGCATACCCGGCGACACGGGTGGACGCGGTGGTGGACACGGTGCACGGCGTGCCGGTGTCGGACGCCTACCGCTGGCTGGAAGACGAGAAGGCACCCGAAGTCCAGGCGTGGATGAAGGCGCAGGATGCCGTCGCGCGCGAGGCCCTGGCGAAGGTGCCCGGCCGCGACGCGCTGGTGCGCCGCTTCCGCGAGCTGTTCTACGTGGACTCCATCTCCATGCCCAGCCGGCGCGCGGGCCGCTACTTCTACATGCGCACCCACAAGGACAAGGAGAAGGCGGTCCTCTACTGGCGCGACGGTGAGAAGGGCGCGGAGAAAGTCCTCCTGGACCCCAACGGCTGGAGCCAGGACGGCTCCGTGTCGCTGGGCACGTGGGCACCTTCGTGGGACGGCAAGAAGCTCGTCTTCGCGCAAAAGCCCAACGCGGCCGACGAGGCCGTGCTGCACGTGATGGACGTGGACTCGGGCCAGTGGTCGAAGGCGGATGTCATCGAGGGGGCCAAGTACGCCCAGCCCCGGTGGACGCCGGACAGCAAGGGCTTCTATTACGAGTGGCTGCCCACCGACGCCTCCATCCCCGTGGACGCGCGGCCGGGCTACACCACGCTGCGCTTCCACGCGCTCGGCGAGGACCCCGCGAAGGATGCGCTGGTGCACCCGCACACGGGTGACCCGAGCACCTTCCTCCAGGGCGACTTGAGCCGCGACGGCCAGTTCCTCTTCGTCTATGTGCTCCGGGGCTGGAACGAGAACGACATCTACTGGAAGCGGCCCGGGGAGAAGGACTTCCGTCTGCTGGTGAAGGGGCAGGGCGCCCGCTACACCGCGCTGGCCTGGAAGGGCCGCTTCTACGTCAACACCGACGAGGGCGCTCCGCGCCAGCGCGTGTTCGAGGTGGACCCGGCGAACCCCGCACGTGCCTCGTGGAAGGAAATCGTCCCCGAGGACCCGGTGGCCTCGCTCCAGACGATGAACATCGTCGGGGGGCACCTGGCGCTGGAGTACATGAAGGACGCCACCACCGTCATCCGCGTGACGACGCTGCGGGGCAAGCCCGTACGCGAGGTGGAGCTGCCGGGCGTGGGCGCGGCCTCCAACCTGTCCGGCCTGGAGGACGAGGATGAGGCCTATTTCGTCTTCACGTCCTTCACCACGCCCCGGCGCGTCTACAAGACGTCCGTCCAGAGCGGGAAGTCAGAGCTGTGGGCCCAGGTGGAGCTGCCCATGGACCCGACGGCCTACACCGTGGACCAGGTCTTCTACCCCTCCAAGGACGGCACCCGCGTGCCCATGTTCCTGGTGTACCGAAAGGGCCTGAAGCGGGACGGTGACGCCCCCACGCTGCTGTACGGGTATGGCGGCTTCAACGTGAACATGGAGGCCAGCTTCCGAGCCAGCATCCTGCCCTGGCTGGACGCGGGAGGCGTGTATGCGGTGGCCAACCTGCGCGGGGGCGGCGAGTACGGGACGTCGTGGCATGAGGCCGGTCGCCAGGCGAACAAGCAGAACGTCTTCGACGACTTCCACGCCGCCGCCGAGTACCTCATCCGCGAGAAGTACACCCAGCCTCGCCGCCTGGCCATCCAGGGCGGCAGCAACGGCGGCCTGCTGGTGGGGGCGGCCATGACTCAGCGCCCGGAGCTGTACGGCGCGGTGGTGTGCCAGGTGCCCCTGCTGGACATGGTGCGCTACCACCTCTTCGGAAGCGGGCGGACGTGGATTCCCGAGTACGGGACGGCGGAGAAGGCCGAGGACTTCCGGACGCTTCACGCCTATTCGCCCTACCACCACGTCCGTTCGGACGTGCGCTACCCCGCGCTCTTGATGATGTCCGCGGACCACGATGACAGGGTGGACCCCATGCACGCTCGCAAGTTCATCGCGGCGGTGCAGAACGCACCTGGCGGCTTGTCACCCGCCCTGCTCCGCATCGAAATGAACGCGGGACATGGTGGCGCGGACCAGGTGGCCAAGAGCATTGAATCCAGCGCGGACCAGTACGCGTTCTTGTTCCAGGCGTTGGAGGTGGGAGGGCTCCAGGGTGGGCAGTCAGCGCAGGGCCGCTGACACCCCAGGCGGACACCCGAGTCGGCTCCGGGTGTTCCCTTGAAGGCAGCAAGTCGTTCCCCAATCTTGAGGCGGGGAACGGCGCCTGAAACCGACGTGTTATAGACATGCTTCACCCCGGGTAAGCGCTCGTCGGGCGAGCAACCGGGCAACTCTTCAGGGGCCTACCCTCCCGGTAGGCCAGCAGGTGGCGGATACATGTTCTTCGGACGTGACGACAAGAAGGAAGCCCAGAAGCGGGGACTCACCGTCCCGCTCTTGCCCCTTCGGGACATCATCGTGTTCCCGCACATGGTGGTTCCGCTGTTCGTCGGCCGGGAGAAGTCCATCGCGGCGTTGAAGGACGCGATGGCTCACAAGGGGCCGGACGACAAGGCCGTCATCCTGCTGGCCGCCCAGAAGAAGGCCAAGACGAATGACCCCTCTCCTGACGACATCTTCCACTTTGGCACCATGGGCCATGTCATCCAGCTGCTTCCCCTGCCTGACGGCACGGTGAAGGTGCTGGTGGAAGGCGTGCGCCGGGCCAAGGTGAAGAAGTTCCACCCCAACGACGCCTTCTTCATGGTGGAGGTGGAGGAGGTTGAAGAGCAGACGGAGAAGAGCGTGGAGCTGGAGGCGCTGGTTCGCAGCGTCCACTCCGTGTTCGAGGCCTTCGTCAAACTCAACAAGCGCATCCCGCCAGAGATGCTGATGCAGGTCGCCAGCATCGACGACCCGGCGCGGCTCGCTGACACCATCGTCGCGCACCTGTCGCTGAAGCTGAACGACAAGCAGGCGCTGCTCGAGACGGAGTCCCCGGCCAAGCGGCTGGAGAAGCTGTACGAGCTGATGCAGGGGGAGATCGAGATTCTCCAGGTGGAGAAGAAGATCCGCACCCGCGTCAAGAAGCAGATGGAGAAGACCCAGAAGGAGTACTACCTGAATGAGCAGATGCAGGCCATTCAGAAGGAGCTGGGTGAGCGCGACGAGTTCAAGAACGAGATTCAGGAGATTGAAGAGAAGCTGAAGAACAAGCGGATGAGCAAGGAGGCCACGCTCAAGGTCAAGAAGGAGCTGAAGAAGCTCCGGATGATGAGCCCGATGAGCGCCGAGGCCACCGTCGTCCGCAACTACATCGACTGGATCATCAGCCTCCCCTGGTACGACGAGACGCAAGACAGGCTCGACGTGACGGAAGCGGAGACGGTGCTCAACGAGGACCACTACGGCTTGAAGAAGCCGAAGGAGCGCATCCTCGAGTATCTGGCCGTGCAGCAGCTGGTGAAGAAGCTCAAGGGCCCCGTGCTGTGCTTCGTGGGTCCTCCGGGCGTGGGCAAGACGTCGCTGGCGCGCTCCATTGCTCGGGCCACGGGCCGCAAGTTCGTGCGCCTGTCCCTGGGCGGCGTGCGTGACGAGGCCGAGATTCGCGGCCACCGGCGCACGTACATCGGCGCGATGCCGGGCAAGCTCATCCAGTCGCTGAAGAAGGCGGGCAGCAACAACCCCGTCTTCCTGCTCGACGAAATCGACAAGATGTCCACGGACTTCCGAGGCGACCCGAGCGCGGCGCTCCTGGAAGTGCTGGACCCCGAGCAGAACCACAACTTCAACGACCACTACCTGGACCTCGACTACGACTTGTCGAAGGTGATGTTCATCTGCACCGCGAACACGATGCACAACATCCCCGGTCCTCTCCAGGACCGCATGGAGGTGATTCGCATCGCGGGGTACACCGAGCCGGAGAAGCTCTCCATCGCCCGGCGCTACCTCATCCCGAAGGAGCAGGAGGCCAACGGGCTGGCGGACATCAAGGTGGACATCAGCCGAGAGGCGCTGAAGACCATCATCCACCGCTACACGCGTGAGTCCGGCGTGCGCTCGCTCGAGCGTGAGATTGGCGGCGTGTACCGGAAGATTGCCCGCGACGTGTTGAAGAACGGCAAGCGGGACATGGCGGTGGACCGCAAGATGGCGATGAAGTTCCTGGGCACCCCGCGCTACCGGTACGGCGTGGCGGAGCAGGAGGACCAGGTGGGCATCGTCACCGGCCTTGCGTGGACGGAGCTGGGTGGTGAGATTCTCACCACCGAGGCCACCGTGATGCCGGGCAAGGGCAAGCTCATCATCACCGGCAAGCTGGGTGAGGTGATGCAGGAGTCCGCCCAGGCGGCCATGTCGTACGTGCGCAGCCGCGCCGAGCGCTTCGGCATCGACCGCAAGGTGTTCGAGAACTACGACATCCACGTCCACCTGCCGGAAGGCGCCATTCCGAAGGACGGTCCCTCGGCGGGTGTCACCATCTGCACGGCGCTGGTGAGCGCGCTCACGCGGGTCCTCATCCGTCGCGACGTCGCGATGACGGGTGAAATCACCCTGCGTGGACGGGTGCTCCCCATCGGCGGCCTGAAGGAGAAGACGCTGGCCGCGCACCGGGCGGGCATCAAGACGGTCCTCATCCCGAAGGCGAACAAGAAGGACCTGAAGGACATCCCGCTGAAGATTCGCAAGCAGCTGCGCATCGTCCCGGTGGAGTTCGTGGACGACGTGCTGCGCGAGGCGCTGGTGTTGGAGAAGCCGGAGGAGTTCGGCCGCAAGCCGTTCTCCGACAGCCTGAAGGCCGCGCCGCCGGACCTTCCGTCCACGCCCGCCCCCGCCCCGGCCTAGTGCCGGGGTGACAGCGGAGGAGTTTCCTCCGTGAGGTACCGAAGCCAGGATGCCGGCCGACCAGGAGTCGCCGGTCTCCTGGCTTCTCCTTTTCGGGGGAGCGGCGCTTCGGGGTACAACGTGCTCCGGTGGCTCCTCGCGCGCGACTCGCCTGGTGGTGTCTCTTGCTGGCCTGGGTGACCGGGGCCTGCGGGCCGTGCGGCTTTCAGCCCGACGCGGGCGTCAAGGTGGTGGTGCCCGCCATGCCCACCACGCTGGACTGGAGTCACTCGGACCCCGAGAGCTGGGCCAACTATCCGGTGATGCTGGCCACGCAGCGGGGGCTCACGGTTCTCGGAGCGGACCACTCGGTGCGGCCGGGGCTGGCGGAGCGCTGGGAGCGCACTCGCGACGAGAAGGGCCGCGAGGTCTACGTCTTCCACCTGCGTCGGGATGTGCGCTGGTCCGATGGCTCGCTGCTCACCGCGCGGGACTTCGTCGTCGGCTGGCGACGTGCGCTGCGCGGGCGGGAGCGCGGGGAGATGGCGGACCTGGATGGCGCATCGGAGGTGCTGGCGCTCCAGGAGCGGATGGCGCCCGAGGCGGACCTCCGCGCGGCGATGGAGCGCGTGGGCGTGGAGGCCGTGGACGCGCACACGCTGCGGGTGACGCTGGTGCATCCACGCAGCTACTTCCTGGCCCGTGTGGCCAACGTCTACATCTTCTATCCGGCGCCGGCCGCGGACCTGGAGGGCAGGGCGGATGAGGAGGTCCGTGACTACTTCGATCGGCCTCGTGACGGACGTCCGCTGGCGCTGGGGCCGTACCGCGTGGAGAGCTGGGACCGCGCGGGCGAGCGGGTGCGGTTGGTGTACAACCCGCGCTCGGCGTTTCCTCCGCCGCTGGTGCCCGGCGAGGCGCCCGTGCCCGTCATCACCTTGATGAAGTCGGAGATTGGCCCGGCGCTGTACGAGCGGGGCCGCGTGGACTTCGTCTTCGTGGACAGTGCCGCGGCCCTGCGCGTGAAGCGGCCCGAGGACCTGCAGCGCGAACCTTTGCTGTCGACGTACTACCTGGCCTTCAACACGGAGCGCGCCCCGCTGGACAGGCCCGAGGTGCGTCGCGCGCTGTCACGGGCGTTGGACCGGGAGGCGCTGGTGGCGGGGTTGCTGCCGGCATCGCGTCCGTCGCATGTGTTGCTGCCTCCGGAGCTTCCGGGTGCGGCTTCGACGGAGGAGGCGGCGCGACTGCCGCACTACGAGCCCGAGCGCGCGAAGCAGGAGCTGACTGGGGTGCCCGGGTTGGAGCGGCCATTGCGGCTCGTGTATCGCGCCGGGGACAACTTCGTGCCGGAGGTCGCCATCGCGGAGCGCGTGGCGGCGCAATTGGCTCGCGTGGGTGTGCAGGTGGTGCTGGAAGCGCGCTCGGATTTCATGGCGGAGGTGGCTCGGCGCACGGCGCAGGGGCCTCGCGCGTATGACCTGTATCTGCGCCGATTGGGTGGGGACTACGCGCACCCGAATACGTTCTTCACGCTCTTCGAGCGCGAGGGCAACCATCAGACGGGCTGGGAGACGCAGGCGGGTGGGGAGCCGATGGGCCGCTTCGAGCGGCTCCTGGAGGCGGCGGATGGTGAGGCGGATGAGGCCCGCGCCTATGCGCTGTACACCCAGGCGCAGGAGGTGCTGGTGGGGGAGCAGGCGGTGATTGCGCCGCTCTATCACCCGGACCGCTACTTCCGCGCTCGGGACACGCTGCGCGGTCTGGACGTGGACCCGTTCAACTTCCTGGCGCTGCGCACGCTGCGCCGGTCCGCTCCGGAACCGAAGCAGGCCGAGGTGGCGCCATGACGGCGATGCGTGCGGCGCGCGGCGCGGGCACCATCATGGCTGTTCCCGTTGGAGCTGCGGCGCGCCGAGGTCACGCCATGAAGGCAGGGTGCTTGTGGCACATGGCGCTGGCCCCGTTGTGTCTGCTCCCGGTGGAGTCGCAGCGCGCCGAGGTCACGCCATGAGGTCGGTGCTCCAGAAGCTGGCGCGACAGCTCGTGCTGGTACCGCTCGTGGCGGTGGCCTCGTACTTCCTCATGGCGATGCTTCCGCTCACCACGGAGAGCGAAGCGAAGCGACAGGTGTCACCGGAGCTGGCCGCGTCGTATCGACGGGACCTGGGCATCGGCGAGCCGCTGGGCTTCCTTCGTCCCTGGCAGAAGCTCTGGCGCGGCGAGCGACTGGGCACGAGCGCGCAAGGAGTCACCGGCGACGAGCTGGCGCGCAAGCTGTCCGGCAGTGTCGGCGTCGGACTGCTCGCGCTGCCCCTGGCGCTGACGTGGGCGCTCGGCTTCGCGATGGTGCGCACGCGCTGGCGTCGGGGCCGCTGGGCCGCGCTGGGCGATGTCGTGCCCGCGCTGGCCTTCGGCACCCCTGTCTTCATCCCCGCGCTCCTGCTCGCTCCCGCCGTGGTGGAGCGCGGCAACATGTTGCCGGAGCTTTGCGCCGCGCTCGTCACGTCCATCTGGCCCGGCATCTTCCTGGGCACCCTGGTGGGTGACTCGCTGGAGACGGAGCTGTCGCGCGACTACGTGCGCACCGCGCTGGGCAAGGGGCTCGCGCCCGGCACGGTGCTTCGCCGTCACGTGTTGCCCAACGTGCTGCCCGCCTTGCTGGACGCGGTGGGGCCGGTGGCCACGGCGCTGCTCGCCGGCTCGTTCGCCGCCGAGCGTGTGCTGGGACTGCCGTACTTCGGTCAGCTCTACGTCCTCGCCGTCCTCAACAAACAGGTGGCCGTTGTCGTGGTGGCCACCACCACCTTTGCCTCGCTGCTCGTCGTCGTCAGCCTCGCGGTAGAACTCACGCGGTACGCGGTGGACCCTCGCTCACGAGAAGCCCGCACATGAGGCCTGTCCCTGCATCCACCTGCTCCGGAGCGGGGGTGTGCGATGCGCAGATTCCGCGCACGTGCCACGCGCGCCCCGCGCGCGGCTTCGTGAGACCGCGGTCGTGTGACTCGCTGATGCCGCGCCCACGCGGGGCTCGCCGTATGCACGGCTTCGTCAGCGCGAGGTCGCCGGTCCCACTCGAGGTGCTCGCATGAGTCGCGTCCCCGCTCGCGCCACCTTCGGGCTCATCCTCCTCGTGGGCCTCGGCGCGCTGAGCCTCGTGGCCGGGCGCTTGTTCCCGGACTGGCTCGCCAGCACCTGTCCGCTGGGCGTGGACCCGACGCGGCCGGACCGCACGGTGTGCGAGTTGGCCTTTGGTGGGCTCTGGGTGTCCCTCGCCGTGGGCCTGTGCGCGGGCGGGCTCTCCACGCTCATCGGCCTCATCGTCGCGGCCGTGGCTCGACTCGTCGGTGGCGCGTGGGAGCAGGCCCTGCTGCGCGGCGTGGACGCTGTCTTCGCTCTGCCCGACGTGCTCGTCGTCATGGTGCTCCAACTCGCGGGCCAATCCCTCGCGGACGCGGGACACAGCGGCGGCCTGGGCCCCTTCGGATTGATGGTGGCGTCACTCGCGCTCGTCGGCTGGGCGGGCCCCGCTCGCATGTTCCGCAATCGCCTGGCCACACTGGAAGGACAGGAGTTCGTCGCCGCGGCCCGAGCACTCGGCGGTGGCGGCACGCATGTGTTGCGCGTCCACCTCTGGCCCGCCCTGCGCCCCTTCGCCCTGGCCGTGTTCCTCAGCCGCCTGCCCACCGCCATCCTCACCGAGTCCACCGTGAGCTTCTTCGGCATCGCGCGCATGGAACCCATGTCGCTCGGGCGCTACCTGGGCACCAGTTACGCGGCCCTCATCTACGAGGGCGGCGCTCGCGTCGTCCTGCCCGCCTGGGCGCTGCTCGTCCTCCTGGTGCTCGGCGCTTCGCTCGCCTCCCAGGCACTCTCGGCGAGCCCTCGCAAGGCCACCTGAGCAAGCACCGGGGCACCGGTGGGTGTGAGGAATTCCCACCGTGGAAATGTGGGTTCCCATCACACGGAAACCTTTTGCCCAACCGGTGCCCTCATGTCCCTGCCTACCACTGAAGAGACCATCCCCGTGCTCGGCCACGACGCGAAGGAGCGCACGGAACGCAGCGACGAGTTGAAGGTGGAGACCGTGCGCAGCTCGGTCCTTGTCGTGGAGGATGATCCATCCCACCGCGAAATCCTGGTGGAGATGCTGGCGGGCTGGGGATACGAGCCCATGCCCGTGGGCAGCGCCGAGGAGGCGGAGTTCGCCGTGCGCAACAAGCGCATGGACGCCGCCATCGTCGACGTGTTCCTCCCCGGTCGCAGCGGCGCCACGCTGATGTCCCGACTGCGCGAGCGCTTCCCGCAAGCGGTCCTCATCGGCGTGAGCGCGATGAGCGACGCGGCCATGGCGCGCAAGTGCAAGGGCCTGGGCGCGGACCTCTTCATCGGCAAGCCGCTCAACCCGGAGCGACTCTCCGAGGCGCTGCAGTCCAAGCACACCAGCTGGCACTGAAAGCCAGGGCGGCGGCGTGCTCGGCGCGAGCCCCGACGGGGGCGGTTCCGGTTGCGCCGCCCGCTCGAACGGTTGATGCTCGGCTCGTGAAGAACCTCGCTCCCGGCTTCCTGCTGGCCATGCCTCAGCTCGGGGACCCCAACTTCTACCGCTCCGTCATCCTGATGATTGAGCATGGGGAGTCCGGCTCCATGGGGCTCGTCGTCAACCGGGGCGCACCGCTGACCCTGGGCGAGCTGGCGCGCGGGCAGAACCTGGACATCCACACGGAGCGCACCAGCCAGCCCGTCTTCGTCGGCGGCCCCGTGGAGCCTCAACGGGGCTTCGTGCTGCACGACGATGGAGGTGTCCTGGAGAAGCACTCGGTGCTTCCCGGACTGTTCCTCAGCGTGACGCTGGATGCCCTGGGGCCGCTGCTGGAGCGCGGGGCGCCCCGCCTGCGCTTCTGCCTGGGCTATGCGGGCTGGGGACCCCGGCAACTGGAGAGCGAGATTGCCGCCGGCTCCTGGCTCTTCACCGAGGCCAGCGCGGACGCGGTGCTGGATATGGAGCCTGGCAAGTTGTGGGAGACGACATTGCGTGGCATGGGCGTGGACCCAGCCATGCTGGTGATGGGAAGGGGAATGAACTGATGCTTGACGCAGACTTCGTCCGCAGCCGAATCCTGGAGGCCCTGCCGGGCTCCGAGGTGGAGGTCCAGGACACCACGGGGACGGGCGACCACTTCGAGGCCCGTGTCATCAGCCCCGACTTCGCCGGTAAGGCGATGGTGCAGCAACACCAGCTCGTGTATGCGCCGCTCCAGCAATGGCTGAAGTCGGGCGAACTGCATGCCCTGGCCCTTAAGACCTACTCGCCCGAGCAGTGGAAGAAGCTCGGGAACCGCTAACGAAGGAGACCCATCCATGAACCCAGAGCTCAAGGCCCGGTTCGACGAGCTGACCCAGTCGCACCCCATCGTCCTCTTCATGAAGGGCAATGCCCTGTTCCCCCAGTGCGGCTTCTCCGCGCGGGCGCTGCAGATACTCCAGCCCCACGGTGAGGTCTTCACGGTGGACGTGCTGTCCGACCCCGCCATTCGCCAGGGCATCAAGGACTACACGAACTGGCCCACCATCCCGCAGATCTTCATCCGCGGGCAGTTCGTCGGAGGCGTGGACATCCTGGCCGAAATCGCGGAGCGCGGCGAGCTGACCGACCTGGTCGCTGGCAAGCCCCCGGCCTGACCCGGGCTGGAGGGGGAGGGGAGATTTGCTCCCCTCCTGCGGGTAGAATGGGTGGCCGCTCCCGCGAGGAAACACCGTGGTCACCGCCACTCAGCCCAACCCGTCCGAGAAGACCGAAGAGACCGCAGACCCGTCGGGTGCCCCGCCGGTCTCCAACGCCGCCACCAACGCCGCTGTCGTGTTGACGGATGCCCCACCGGGCGTCGCGCCCGCGGTGGTGGACCCCGATGACCTGGTGGCCACGGCGAAGACGCCCACGCTGATGGAGAAGGTGCAGGCGTTCCGCACCCGGCACGAGAAGTGGGAGATGGCCGCCTTCTTCTTCGGCGGCTTCCTCTACGACATCGTCTCGCTCAGCCGCATCGACGACACGCTGACGATGGTGCAGAGCTTCGCCTACCTGCTCATCCTGGCGACCCTCATCCTGTTGGAGCAGCGCTTTCCGGAGGGCACGCCGCCCCCGGGGGTGCTGTCGAAGGTGTGGCGCTGGCGCGAAGACGCCATCCACTTCTTCTTCGGAAGCCTCCTCAGCGTCTTCATGCTGCTCTTGTTCAAGAGCACGTCGGGCTTCACGCCGTACCTCTTCATCGTGGGCCTCTTCGGCCTGCTGGTGGCCAACGAGCTGCCGCGCTTCCGGCAACTGGGCCCCATCGTCCGCGTGTCGCTGCTCAGCCTCTGCGTGACGATGTACTTCGCCTTCCTCCTGCCCGTGCTCATCGGCCGGATGGGCTTCTGGGTGTTCCTGCTGGCCGTGTCCCTGGGCTGCGCGAGTGTGTTCGGGCTGATGCGGCTGATGGAGCGCCTGCGCCCGGATGTCGAGTACGTGGTGCGCAAGGTGGCCCTGCCGGGCTTCGGCGTGCAGGCGGCGCTGCTGATCTGCTACCTGGTGGGCGTCATCCCGCCGATTCCCCTGGCCGTGCAGTACTCGGGCATCTTCCACGAGGTGAAGCGCGTCAGTCCGGGCCTGTACCAGCTCACCTCGGTGGACGACTCGCTCTGGTACAAGCCGTGGACGTGGTTCGGCCCGGACTTCGTGATTCGGCCCGGCGACAAGCCGTACTACTTCTTCCGCATCTTCGCCCCGAAGCACTTCGCGCCCTACAAGGTGCGCGTGCGCTGGTACTACGACCACCCGGAGAAGGGCTGGACGACCAGCGGCAACGGCTTCATCGCCAACGTCAGCAGCAACGGGACGGACGGCGGCTATCGCTTCTACGCCACCACGTCCAACCTGAAGCCCGGCAACTGGCGCGTGGTGCTGGAGACGGAGGCCGGGCACGAAATCAACCGCCTGTCCTTCACCGCCGGTCTGGACACTCGCACCGAGCCGCGCGACCTCAAGGTGGAGTACTCCACGCTCAAGGAGATCATCCCCCTTTCCGCCGAGGAGTGGGCGAAGACGCGCAAGCCTACCGACAAGGTTCCGGGTGAGACGGCACCGCCCGCGTCGGCTCCGACCGACGAAGCCCCCATCCCCGTGGAAGTCGCCCCCTCGCCCACGCCCTAGTCGCGCGCGGGGCCGTCACTTCGCGCGAAGCCCTGTGAGATACTGAGCTCATGCTTCCTCGCCGCAAGTCCTCCCATGCGCGGTCCTGGCTGCTGCCGGGAACGCAACTCGATTACGAGATTGCGCGTGCCGTCGACATGACGTTCGAGGACGGCGAGGGCTTCGCGCCGGTGGCGGGCGGGCTGGCCATCTGGCACCTGGACCGGTGGCTCGCGGGTTCGCGGGCGACGGTGTACTCGCTCTACGAGACGCTGGGCGGCATGTGTCCCATGGGCCTGTCCACGCTGGAGCGCACGCACTTCGAACAGCGGCTCAAGCAGCGGTTGGAGCGGGCCCTGCTCGATGGCGAACTGACGGTGCGCGAGGTGCCGCTCGTACGCCACGTGCCGCCTCCGTTCACCGAGCCGGTGGTCATCGAACGCGAGGCTCCGGTGGAGCGTCCCGCGCCTCCGCCTCCCACGCTCGAGCAGGACATCGCCGCGCAGGTGCGCGCCTTGCGACAGGCGGCCGCCGACGGCACGCCCTTCTGCGAGGAGTGCGCGAAGAAGGCCCTGCAAGGGCCCCAGAAGCGCGCCGCCTGAAGGGGAGAACGAGGATGTCACCGCGCGCCAGACACTTGTCAGCGTTGCTCTGGGCGGCTCCGGAAGAGGGCTCGCCTCCGCTGGAGCGCTACGCCCTGCTCGACGCGGCCCGTGAGCCGCGCGTGTACTCGCTGATTCGCTGGGAGCCCGCCGCTTCGTGTCTCTACGAAGGGCGCATCCCCGCCGAGCTGGCCGAGGTGGCTCCCTACCTGGTCCGGCTGCGGCCCGATGCGCCCCTCCTGGGAGAGCTGCTCGGTACGGGGTGGGGCCGCGCGTGGGGGCTCTACGTCGAGGCGCCCGTCGCGCCGGAGTTGCTGCGCCGTCACTTCCGACGGTTCCTCAAGGTCCAGGACGAGCGGGGCAAGCGCCTCTACTTCCGCTACTACGACCCTCGAGTGCTCCGGACGTACCTGCCCACGTGCAACGCCGAGGAACTCCAGTTCGTCTTCGGTCCCGTCCGCTCGTTCTTGATGGAGGACGAGGAGGGCTCGTCGCTGCTGCGCTTCTCGCTGCGCGACGGGGAACTCCTGCTCCAGCGCGTGCCGCTCCTGGCCGACACCGTCGCCGCCTGAGCTGCCGTGTTTCTCGTCGCGCGCGGGCGGCGGGGCGCCTGCCCAGATACCTGACATATAGCTGTCACGCCCGAGGGTCATGGTGCGTCTTACGAAGCCGTCGAGCTTCCGGACCCGCCCAGGACCCCAGGCCCCATGATTCCCATCCCCTTGATGTTCTTGCCTTTCCCCTTCATTCCGGCCGAAGAGACGCGCTCCAGGGTGGGCGGTGCGAAGAACCCGGGACGTCGCCAGCGCGTGGTTGCCGCACCCCGGAATGTGAAGGAGGTCGCCTTGTCGCCTCGAAGCAAGAGCCCGTCATCCGCCACCACCCCGCGTCGGAGCGGGAAGGGTGGACTGGCTCCGGTGCTGACGACGCGGGAGCTCAACCGGGCCCTGCTCCAGCGGCAGTACCTGCTGCGCCGGACGGCCAGCTCGCTCCCGGAGGTGATTGAGCACCTGGTGGGGCTTCAAGCGCAGGCCGGCAACGCGCCCTACCTGGCTCTCTGGACGCGGATGAAGGACTTCCAGCTCGACGACCTGACGCGGTGCTACCAGGAGCGCACCGTCGTTCGGGCGACGATGATGCGGTCCACGCAGCACCTCGTCACCGCGCGCGACTTCCAGCGCCTGCGGCCCACGCTCCAGGCGGTCCTGGACCGGATGATGAAACAGAGCGTCTATCCGCGGGAGCTGGTGGGGTTGGACCTGGACCTGGTGGTCGCCGAGGGACGGAAGCTGCTCGCCAAGGAGCCCTTGAGCACCGTGGAGTTGGGGCGTCGCCTCCAGGCGCGCTGGCCGGAGCGGGATGCTCGTGCGCTGAGCTTCGTGGTGCGGGTGGCTGAGCCGCTCGTCACCGTGCCTCCCTTCGGGACGTGGGGCGTGGGCGGAGAGGTGGAGTTCGCCACGTCGAAGTCGTGGTTCGGTGAGCCGCCAGGCCCCGCGCTGCCCCTGGAGGACGTGGTGCTGCGCTACCTGGGCGCCTTCGGTCCCGCGAGCGTGAAGGACATGCAGGCCTGGTCCGGGCTGATTCGACTGGCGGACACCGTCGAGCAGCTTCGTCCTCGGCTGCGAACGTTCCGCGACGAGCAGGGGGTCGAGCTGTTCGATGTGCCGGACGCGCCTCGGCCGGAAGGGGACACGCCGGCTCCGGTGCGCTTGGTGGCGGAGTTCGACAACCTGCTGCTGTCGCATGCGGAGCGCTCGCGCATCATCTCCGAGCCCTACCGCAAGCGTGTCTTCACCATCAACGGCATCATCCGCCCGACGGTGCTGGTGGATGGCTTCGTGCGAGGGATGTGGAAGCTGGAGCGCGAGAAGGAGCGCGTCACGCTGCGCATCGAACCCTTCGAACGGATTGCGCGCGAGGACCGCGCGGCGCTGACGGAGGAGGGGGCGCGGCTGCTCGCCTTCGCGGCTCCTGACAGCCCGTCCCACGACGTCCACTTCGCGCCGGTGTCCTGACGCGAACGGGGGGCGTCGGGCTTCGCGCCACAAGGTGGGCTCGGAGCTTGTGACTCCGAGCCCCGCGTCGGGCGCCGAGAGTCGGACCGTCGGGCCCGACTCCGTCGCCGCGTGCTACTTGCGCTTGCCAGCCTTCGCCTTCTTCGCGGGGGCCTTCTTCGCGACGCGGGCCTGGGGCTTCTTCGCGGCGGACTTCTTCGCCTTCGCGGCCGGGGCCTTGTCGGCATTCCACAGGCCGCCCATCCACGCCTCGATGTCCTTCACCGTGCGCGGGATGTTGGCGGAGAGCACCTTGCAACCCCGGGCGGTGACGACGAGGTCGTCCTCGATGCGCACGCCGATGCCTCGGTAGCGCGCGGGCACCGTGAGGTCGTCCTTCTGGAAGTACAGGCCCGGCTCCACCGTGAGCACCATGCCCGCCTGGAGCTTGCCGTACTTGTAGGCCTCCTGCCGCGCCTGCGCGCAGTCGTGCACGTCCAGGCCGAGCATGTGGCTGACGTTGTGCAGCGAGTAGCGCTTGTAGAACTGGTGCTCGTCCTTGAGCGCCTCGGCCGCGCTCTCGAGGATGCCCAGCTTCTGCAGCCCCTCGGCCAGCACGCGCATGGCGGCGCGGTTGGGCTCCATGAAGTCGTTGCCCGGATTCACCGCGGCGAAGGCCGCCTCCTGCGAGGCATACACGAGGTCGTAGATGGCCTTCTGCTCCGGCGTGAAGCGCCCGGAGATGGGCAGCGTGCGGGTGATGTCCGCCGTGTAGAGCGTGTGGCCCTCCACGCCCGCGTCCAGCAGCAGCAGGTCCCCGGGAACCAGCGGGCCGTCATTGCGCGTCCAGTGCAGCACGCACGCATGCGAGCCGCTGGCGGCGATGGTGTTGTAGCCCACGTCGTTGCCTTCCACGCGGGCGCGGAGGTTGAACACGCCCTCCACGTAGCGCTCGCTCTTGGCGACCTTCAGGCTGCGGATGACGTCCTCGAAGCCGCGCTGCGTGGCGTCGATGGAAATCTGGAGCTCGCGCAGCTCCTGCGAGTCCTTGATGAGCCGCATCTCCGACAGCGTGGTGGCCAGCGCCTTGTCTCGCTCGCCGCCCTCCGTCACCGCGCCGTCCACCTTGGCCGAGTGGCCGCGCAGAACGCGCGAGGGCTTCGTCGCCGCGCCCTTGAGGCCCGTCAGGTAGTCCGCCAGCGTGTCCAGGCCGCGCGCCTCGTCCACGTCATGTCGCGCGCGGCTCTCCGGCACGCCCAGGCGCGGGCCCACCCACAGCTCGCCCTTCACGCGGTCCGTGAAGAACGTCGCGTTGGCGCGGCCCGGGTTGGGCTCCACGAAGAGGATGTCCGTGTGGCCACCGCCGTCCTTCGGCTCCAGCACCAGCACGCAGTCCGGCTCCAGGTTGCCCGTCAGGTAGTAGAAGTCCGTGCCGGGGCGGAAGCGGAAGTAGGTGTCGTTGGCGCGCACCTTCTCGTGGCCCGTGGGGATGACCAGCGTCTCTCCGGGGAACGCCTGTGACAGCGCCTTGCGACGGGCCTTGAAGGCGTCCGCGTACTTGATGCGCGGAGGCAGCTTCTGCGCGGAGGGCTTCCACTGCTGAAGCATGAAGTCCAGCAGCGCGGGCGGCGGCACCGAGTCGTGGCTGGCGGGCTTCGCTGGCGCCTGCGGCTCGGACGTGACGAGGGGCTGCTGCTCACCGACCGCGGGCTGCGAGCTGTCGGAAGCGACCGGGGACGAAGGGATGGACGTGGCCATGGCGAGGCACTCTTCAACAGCGCTTCGCGCTCCTCAAGCCCGAGATGCATCCTGACGCGGAGCAGTGTCTTCCGCGAGAAGGGCTACTTGCCCGACGAGCACGGGAACCGCCGTCTCCACCCTGAGGATGCGAGGCCCCAGGGAGAACGGCCGAAAGCCGTGGGACTCCAACAGTTGGGCCTCGAACGACACCCAACCCCCGTCGGGGCCGATGGCCAGGACGGAGCGCTGGCCGGGGGCTGCTGACACGGCGCGCAGCGGCTGGCTCGCGGGCGGGTGGGGGAGC
>NZ_JABUMQ010000106.1:0-30490 GCF_013336645.1 Myxococcus sp. CA039A
GTCCCGTAGGAAAGGGGGAGGGGACACAACGAAGGATGGACACCATGAACTTCATGAACGTGATGGGCCGCGATGACCTGGAGCTCAAGGCGGTGATGGCGGTGATGGCGGCCTTCGTCATGACCGGGGCCGTGTTCCTCGGTCAGCTGCTGTAGCAAGCCACCCCGAGCGGGCTCACCCGCTCAGGGCTTCTTCGGAGGCTTGCGGCTCACGAACTGCTGGATGAACTCCCGCTCCTCCTTGCGGAGGCTGCTGAGCCGCAACCCATAACCTCGCGGGTTCTTGCCGTCCTCCAGCGAGTTCTCCCAGATGACGGAGCTTCGCAGCGTCATCACGCGCGAAGGGTCATCGAACCGCAACGTCAGCTCCACCAGGGTGCCCAGCCGCAGCGGCTTGTCCGTGGCGATGAAGAGGCCGCCGGAGGAGAGGTTGATGATGCGGTGGTCCGTGAAGATGCCGGTGTTCTGCATCGACACCTTCACGTCCGCGTGGATGCGATCATCCGCGCGGCGCTCCAGTCCCACGAACTCCGCGCTGGAATAGGTGGGCGCGGCGACGGCCTTGCGCAGCGGCACCGCGGGCGGCGGTGGCGCGGGCGGCGGCAGCGTGTGCGTGCGCTGCACTGGCGGCGACACAGGCGCGCGCGCGGCGACGGGCGCGGACGTCGCATGCATCACCGGCGGCGGAGGCCGGGCGGGCATCACCGGCTGCGGCGGTGGCGCGACGGGCGGCGCGATGACGGCCACGGGCGGCGGCGCGACGGCGGGAACGCGCGCGGCCACGGGCGGCACCACGGCGGGCGCCACCGAGGCCACGGGCGGAGGAGGCGGGGGCGGCAGCGGCCCGTCCATGTCCAGCCGGGGAGGCAGCGGCCGGGCCTGCTGGTAGGCGCCCTGCGCGTACAACACCTCCACCTCGCGCATGCAGCGCGACAGGAAGTCGAAGATCTCCGCCGACACCTTGCGCAGCTCCGGATGCGTCTCCGGCGACAGGTGCTCGGGCGAGAAGCGCTTGGCCATGCGGAAGAAGGCCAGTCGCACTTCGTCCAGGCTCGCGTTCGGCTTGGCGCCGAACACCTCATGGGGCGGCAGGTTCTGAAGACCCCGGAGCTGGGTGCGCAGGCGCTCGGCCTGCTGCTGCTCCACCGAGGGCGAGGGCCGGGTGGCCGCGAACAAGTCACGCAGCTCGGGCAGCTCCTGGACGGCCACCCATTGGGTGCCGTCGCGGGAGGCGCGCACGGCGGCCTTCAGCCTCCCGGAGGAGATCAGCTCTCGAAGGGCCTGGAGGGCGAGGGGGCCCAACACGCGGCCCAGGTTGTCCGCTACCCAGTAACCGACAGCAGGAGACGACACGCAGACACCTCTGAAGTCAGTGAGCGAGCGCCTGGCGCACGGCCGAGGCGATTTCCAGCGGATGGAAGGGCTTTCCCACGAAGCCCACCGCGCCCGCGGCCATGGCCTGCTCCACGACGGGCTCCGCATCCATGCTGCTGATGACGAGCACCCGCGTGTTGGGCGACACCTGCTTGATGGCGCCGAGGACTTCCAGCCCACTCTTCTTCGGCATGAAGAGGTCCAGGAACATCACCGCGGGCTGCTCGCGCGCTGCCACCGCGAGGCCTTCCTCTCCGTCCGCGGCTTCGAGCAACCGCAGCTCGATGCCCGTGTCGGCGATGACGTCCTTGAGGATGCGGCGCACGAAGCTGTCGTCGTCGACGAGCAGCAGTGTCGGGGTGTCGGACATGGCGCCGCATGATACTTGGACCGCGCAACATCCGCGCGAGGACCTGGAGCGCCTGCCTGCCTTTTTAGGTTAAGGGGTGAGCATGCCCATCGCCCAGGCTCTCTCTCACTTCGAGTCCCAGAAGACCGCCTACCTCGAGGACCTCATGGCCCTCGTGCGCATACCCAGCGTCTCGTTTCCTGGCTTCGACTCCGCCCGGGTGCGTCAGAGCGCTGAGGCGACTTCTCGACTCTTGGGAGACCGTGGGTTTGAAAACATCCAGCTACTCGAAATCGAGGGCGCCCACCCCTACGTCTACGGCGAGGTGTTGCGGGCTCCAGGGGCACCCACGTTGCTGTTGTATGCCCATCACGACGTGCAGCCAGCGGGCGACGAGTCGCTGTGGAAGAGCCCCCCGTTCGAGCCACAACTGCGCGATGGCCGGCTGTACGGGCGCGGCACGGCGGACGACAAGGCGGGCATCGTGGTGCACACGTCGGCGGTGGACGCGTGGCTGAAGGGCTCCGGTCGGCTGCCGCTCAACGTGAAGGTCATCATCGAGGGTGAGGAGGAGATTGGCAGCGGGCATCTGTCCGCATTCCTGCAGAAGCACTCGGCGCTGTTGAAGGCGGACGCCATCGTCCTGACGGACACGGCGAACTTCGACACGGGGCTGCCGTCCATCACCACCGCGCTGCGGGGGCTCGTCACGGTGGACGTGGAGGTGCGCGCGTTGAAGCAGGCGGTGCACTCCGGCATGTGGGGTGGACCGGTGCCGGACCCGGTGATGGCGCTGTGCAGGATGCTGGCGACGTTGACCCACGCGGACGGCTCCATCGCGATTGAAGGGCTGCAAGAGCAGGTGAAGCCGCTCACGCCGGGCGAGCGCGAGAGCATCCAGTCCCTGCCTGGAAACGAGGAGTCCTTCCGCGAGCAGGTGGGGCTGTTGCCGGGCGTCCAGGTGTTGGGAGGACGGCACCCGTTTGAGATGAACTGGCGGCAGCCGAGCATCGCCATCAACGCCATCCAGGCGAGCACTCGCAAGGACGCGCGCAACATCATCTGCGACGCGGCGTGGGCGCGCGTGGGCATCCGCATCGTCCCGGACCTGGAGGCACAGGACGTGGAGCGGCGGCTGAAGGAGCACCTGAGCAAGGTGTGTCCGTGGGGGCTGGAGGTGAGCTTCCACACGGAGGGGGCTTCGGGGTGGTGGTACACGGACCCGTCGCATCCGGCGTTCCAGGCGGCCTTCCGCGCGCTGGAGAAGGGCTATGGGACGAAGGCGGTGGCCATCGGCTGCGGCGCGTCCATTCCCTTCGTGGAGCCCTTCGCGAAGGAGCTGGGCGGAGTGCCCGCGCTGCTCATCGGCGTGGAGGACCCGTACACATACGCCCACTCGGAGAACGAGAGCCTGCACGTGGGGGACTGGGAGAAGTCCATCCGCAGCGCCATCCATTTGTACGAGGAGCTGGCGAGCGCGCTCACCGCGCGGTGAGCGTGGGCCTTTGGCTCCGGGGCGTTGGGTGGGTCAGGCTTCGTCGTCGGGCAAGAGCGTGCGGAGCAGTTCGTCGTCGGGACCGAGCGGGCGCCATCCAGGGGGAGGCGGCGACACGCGAAGCGCTGCCCTGGCCTGCCTGACCCGCTCCTTGTGCGTATCAGGGGAGTAGGAAGTCCACGAGCCGAGCGCGAGGGCAATTTCACCACGGATTGCGTCGTCCAATGCGTCCGGCCAGCCATTCGGAAAGCGTTCGGACAGCTCGCGTACGAGCACGTCGCGCACAAAGCGCGTGACTTGCTTGTGCTGCTCCGCCTCGTTCAGCAAGCCGCTCAACACCTGCACTGCGGCAATGTCATCTCCAAGCTCGTCGGCCAGCGCGTATAGCGGGACAGCAGGGCGCGCAGCGGCAAAGGCGGTGAGCGAGTCGTAGCCGCATGCGCGGACTCGTTCGTACAGGCGTACCCTGATGTTGCCCCGCCAGGCGTCTCCGCCGCTCATCGTTTTCTCCCAGAGGTGAAGCTCATCGGGATTCTGTAGTCCCGCATACGCTTTGCGACTTCTTTCAAGATCTCATTCCGCGTCAACATGCGTCCAGCTTCGACCTCCGCCTCTCGCAGTACCTCCATGAGCCGCTGGTTCCACTCACCGGGCCACGTGCGCCCCAGCTTCCAGTTCCCGCCTCCGTGAATCGACTCGTGGTGGGCTCGCTCCAGCCTCACGCAAAAATGGTCGATGTCCATGGCGCCCGTGAAGCCGCGCTGCTCGAACCATTTACGATGCTCTCGTGGCAGGACATGGTGCTTCGGAGCCTCCGCCATGCCTGCCCCGGCCCTGCCTGTCTCGTGCATTCCGCGCACCTCGGGGCTGTCACCCAGGGCCTCGTGTACGCCCTTGGGCAAGTCCCGGTGCGACTGCGCCATCAGCACCTGTCCAGCGTGGACACGGACAGCCGCGCTAGCGACCGGCATGGAAATGACTCCTGCCTGTACGAGCCGTCGCATCATCTCCACCCACTCCGCGGAGACAACGAGGTGCGAGCCCGCCATCACTCCACCTGGACCCACAGCGAGGTGCGCGCCCACGAGGACAGGTCCTGAGGGAGGCAGCCGGGGGAGTGACACGCGCAGCGTCGAAACCAGGGCCACCATTTCGATGAACTGCGCCGCCGCGATGACTTGCCCTGTACGCTCCATTGCCATGCGCGCACCCTCGCGAATGGTGCTGAACTCCTGGGTCAGTTTCCCCATCAGCTCGGGCATCGCGGCGGCCGTGGCCTCCACGCGTCCTGGATCCAGGGAGGAGAGCGCCGTCATCGCCGGCTCCAGCCGCTTTTGTACGCGGTCCATGTCCGTGAGCAACTGTTCCACGCTGTAGAACGGGCACTGCTGAAGCAGGGCGTCGGCGAGCTGGAGGAAGTCGAACCAGGACGCCAGCAGCATGACTCCAGCCATGGCCGCCTGGAGGCGAGGCCCTGCCATCCTGAGCAGGCCCACCGCCATGTCCGGGTCGTCCACCGACTCGGAGACCTCCACGAGCGTGGCCGTTCCTCGCAGTGCCCCACGAAGCCAGGGCACCTGGGTCGAGCCGTAGGCGAAGTAACGCGTGAAGAGGTCGGCGTTTCCACCAAGGCCCCGCGTGTGAGCCGCGAGCCTGGGGATGGCACTGGAGAGCTCCTCCGTGGAGCCCTTCACCTTGTCCACCGCCGCCACGACTGCTTGCCGAGTCTGTATGGCTCGCTGCTGGCTGTCCGCGATGGCCTCTGCCTCATTCTCGCGAGGGCGGTCGCGTCGTTCCCGTGTGCCGGAGTGGCGCGGACTGGAGTCGTCAGCCAGGCCGTCCCGCTGCGAATAGCGCAGGGGCCTGCCCGCTCCGGAGGCAGGCGACTGGGAGGCACAGCCCGTCACCAGCATCACCAGACTCAACAGCACGGCATGCGTACGCAGGGCCCACCTCCAGCGCCACTTTCCTCATGCGTCCCGGGGGGGGCATCTTCCAATGACAACGAGCCGGGGACCTTGCCGTCCCCAGCCCGTCGTCGCTTCAGGTGCCCCTCAGGGCCTCGGCGCTCAGCAGCTCGGGCTACAAATCCGCCAGCAGCGGAGGTCATTATCATCACAGCTCGAGCAGCACGGAGCGGCGACCGTCTCCTCGCTTCCCAACGTCGCGGAACCCACGGCCACAGCAGCTCCCAGCACGAATCCGATGAGCCCCATCTTCAAGGTCTTCTTCATCCGGCCTCCTGTGTTGTGCGGTTGTTTGACATGGGGCGGGCCGAAGCCCGTCCCGTCCGATAGTGTATAGAGTTCGAGAGGCCCTTGAAAGGGTAGGCCCAGACGAATGAGCAATCATTGCCAGGACGCGCCTGCTCACACACACAAAAAGTGGAAGATTCCGTGGAGGATGGTCATCGGGGTGGGCGCGCTGGTGCTGCTGGCGGTGCTCCTTCGCGGCTTCGTCGTGCACCCGAGGCTCATCGTCTCGGGCTCGATGGAGCCGACGCTGGCAGTGGGTGACCGGCTGGTGGTGGATACCCTGTCCTACCGCGTCCATCCGCCCCAGGCCGGGGACGTCGTCGTCTTCGAGCCGCCTCCCGAGCTCGTGCGCTCCGGTGACCTGCGCCAGCACATCGCCATCAAGCGGGTGATTGCCCTGCCGGGTCAGGAGGTGCGGGTGCGCGACGGGCAGGTGTTCGTGGATGGACGGCTCCTCCAGGAGCCCTACGTCGCGGCGGCGCCCACCTACCAGTGGGGCCCCGCGCGCGTGCCCGAGGACAGGCTCTTCGTCCTGGGTGACAACCGGAACGCCAGCAGCGACTCACATGTCTGGGGTCCCCTGCCGCGACGCTCCGTCACTGGCAAGGCCTGGTTGCGCTTCTGGCCGCCGGAGCGCGCGGGAGCACTGTGACGGGAGCCGGCCTTGCCCCGGTCGGGGGGGCGCCGGCGCCTCAGGCAGACGCGCCCCAATGGAGTCCCTTGTCTGCCTTTGCCAGAGGCCGCTTGAGAGGCTTCATCACCAGACTCAACAACAGGAGATGCCGTTTCCAACGCCGAAGGCGTCTACGAGGACGCCCGCGTGTCGTGGACCCGTACCTTCCGCCTCGGCTACTTCTTGACGCCGAGCTGCGCGAGCGCCGCCTTCACCCAGTCCTTGATGGACAGGGTGTCGAACGGAATCGCATCGCGGCCCGGGTACTTCTTCTCGAAGTACGTCACCGCCGCCACGCCCATGGCGAACGCGGTGCCACCGCTGGCGGCGCCCTTGAGCAGCCAGCCCGCGATGGGAATCCATCCCACCGTCTCTCCGACGATGCTGCTGGCCGCCTTGCGCGCGACGATGCCCGCGCCCAGCGTGGGCACCAGGCCGAGCGCCTCACCGAGGCTGAGCTTCTCTCCGTAGATGCCCGCCACGTGGTAGATCATGTACGCCTCGATGGCGGACGTGAGCGCAGTGTGCGCACCCGGCACCGGGATGGGAATCGCGGCGGCACCCGCGGCGCGCAGGGCGCTCTCCTCGACCCAGCTTCGCGCGGCCTTCTCTGCGGACATGGATGTTCTCCCAATCAGTCGTTCGTTCCCACCTTAAGGACTCCGACCGGGGTTCGAAAGAGGGCGCACCACCGGGGTCTTGGAACGCAATTGCGACACCTGCTCGAGCTTCTCGACGGAGCGGTTGGCCGGGTCTACGAGGAAGAGGGCTTCGCCTACCGTCCTCGCTACACGCCGCTGGTGCGGGCACTGATGCAAGACGAGCCGATGACCATCGGCCAGCTCGCCGAGGCGTCCGGCACCACCCAGCCCGCCACCACGCAGACGCTGGCGTTGATGGTGAAGGACGGGCTCGTGCTCTCGGAGCCAGGGCCAGTGGATGGGCGTCAGCGGTGGATTCGCCTCAGTCCGTCGGGACGGGCGCTGCTCCCGCGACTCCAGTCGTGTTGGAAGGCCACCGCGAGCGCCGCTGCCAGCCTGGATGCTGAGCTTCCCGTGCCGCTCTCCGAGGTGCTCGAGCGCGCCATCCAAGCCCTCGAAACGAAGTCCTTCGACGAGCGAATCGCCAGTGCGCGGGGACGGCAATCGAAGCGCCGTGGCGCGTAGGTATGATGTCCCCTTGCAGCGCGGAAGAGCCATCTCCGACCGAGAGAAGCAGACCCATGAAATCCATCTTCATCAACAGTGAGCGGCGGCTCCGCAATGGCTGGAAGGTGCTGGGCTCCGTCGCGTTGAGCGTGGCCCTGATACTGGGCCTCGTCCTCCTCCAGAAGCAGCTGCCTGTCGAGCTGCGGCGAATCGTCTCGGGGCCGCTCTGCGCCTTCTTCGGCGTCCTCCTTTCGAGCTGGCTATGCCTTCGGCTCGAGCGTGAGCCCCTGTCCTCGCTCGGAATCCTCCCGGCGCGGCGCTCGGCCCGTGACTTCGGGCTCGGGCTCTTGGGCGGCGCGGCGCTGGTGGGAGCGGTGGGCGCGGTCGTCTTCGCGCTGGATGGCTTCCATCTGGAGCGAGCCGCGAGCAACGGAGCCGCCGTCATCTTCAAGATCTCCTGGTTCATGCTCTGCGTGGCCCTGTTCGAGGAGACGCTGTTCCACGGCTATGCCTTCCAGCGCGCCATCCGGGGGATGGGTCCCAGGTGGACGCAGCTCGTGTTCGCGGCCGTCTTCAGTCTGGCCCATGCCTTCAATCCCGGCATGGACGGAGGGGCACGCACGGTGGCTTTGACCGCCACCTTCCTGGCCGGATGGATGCTGGGGCTCTGCTACCTGCGCACGGGAGGACTGGCGCTTCCCGTGGGTGTGCACCTGGGCTGGAACGGGTTGCTGGGCCTGCTGGGCTTCGGCGTGAGTGGCGAGGAGTTCAAGGGGATGTGGATGCCTGTCTTCCACGGCCAGCCCGAGTGGCTCACCGGAGGCCGCTACGGGCTGGAGGCCTCCGTCGTCACCCTCGTGGTGCTGGGCTTGTTCATCCTCGCCCTGTCGCGCTGGAAGGGAACGCGACAGAGCGAGGCGCCCACCCCGCTGACAGGCGCACAAGGCCAGGGAGCCTGAGGACCACGCCCTGGCTCACCGCGGACGGAACCGGTCCGTGGCCTCCACGAGCGCGGCCGTGGTGCCCGGCTCGTTCGCCGAATGCCCCGCATCCGGAACGATGACCAGCTCCGCCTCCGGCCACGCTTGATGCAGCGCCCACGCGCTCTCCGGCGGGCACACCACGTCGTAGCGTCCCTGGACGATGACCGCGGGGAGATGACGGATGCGCGGCACGTCATCGAGGAGCTGCGTGTCCGAGCGCAGGAACCCACGGTTGAAGAAGTAGTGGCACTCGATGCGCGCGAAGGCGAGGGCGAAGTCGTCCGCGCTGTTGCGTGCCACCAGCTCCAGGTTCGGATGCAGATAGCTGGTTCGCGCCTCCCACACGCTCCAGGCCCGCGCGGCCTCCTGTCGCGTCGCCGCGTCCGCGCTCGTCAGGCGCCGGTGATACGCGCCCAGCAAGTCCCGTTGCTCCTCCAGGGGGATGGGAGCCAGGTAGTGCTCCCACGCGTCGGGGAACAGGGCGCTGGCGCCGCGCTGGTAGAACCAGTCCAGCTCCTGTTTGCGCAAGAGGAAGATGCCGCGCAACACCAGCTCCGTGACGCGCTCCGGATGGGCCTGCGCGTAGGCCAGTGACAGCGTGCTGCCCCAGGAGCCGCCAAAGAGCTGCCAGCGCTCGATGCCCAGGTGCTCGCGCAGACGCTCCATGTCGGCCACCAGGTCCCAGGTGGTGTTTTCCTCCAGGCTCGCGTGCGGAGTGCTCCGGCCGCAGCCGCGCTGGTCGAAGAGGACGATGCGATAGGCCGCCGGGTCGAAGAACCGCCGCTGCTTCGCGTCCGTGCCTCCCCCTGGGCCACCATGGACGAAGACCACGGGCTTGCCCTTCGGGTTGCCACACTCCTCGAAGTACAGCTCGTGGAGCGAGGAGACCCGCAAGCGGCCCATGCGATAGGGCTCCAGCGGGGGGTACAGCATCCGCGACGGCGGGGACTGAACGGACATGCGCCTTCCAGGACAACGAGAGAGGTCCTCACGCTAGCAGACCGGTTCTTCCTCGACGGCCGGACCGTGTGTCACCGTCCGGAGGTGTTCGCGTGTCCTCTTGCCTGGGGTGGGGACTGTCGGGCAGGGCACATGCCGCACGCCACGGCCGTGCCCTGGACACGATGTGACGACGATGTTGCCCGCGCGCGACGTGGAGGTTGCGGGAGCGGTGGATGCTGCTTCCCGTCTCCTCACACCCCGGAGCGTTCCATGAATCTCGCTTCCCTGATGACGCCCCCTCGGAAGAACGAAGACCACGCCGCGCCCCGTCGCCTCAAGTTGGTCCGCATCCAGGCCACCGTCCTGCTTCAAGGCGCGGTGAGCGCGGCGCAGGACAGCGTGAAGTCCTTCCGCCACATGCGCGACGTGCTCACGGGGGCCTACTCGCAAGCCCGTGCTTGAGCGAAGCGAGGACCGGTGGAGCGGGCCTCACTGGGCGCTCACAGGCCCTCGCTCGCCGGCGTGAGCCACCGCGCACCTCATGGTTCGCTAGGAGGCCGCATCGCGAGGGCCACGCCGAGGCCCACGCGACGCGGAGTTCACGCGGGGCACTGTGTCGCGGGCCGTGTCGGAGCCCGCGACCTCTCCGCGTGTCAGGAGGGCGCGCCAGGGTTCGGGCTGGTTCCCGGGTTCACGGGCGCGTCCTCCTTCGGAGGAGGCGGTGGCACGCCCTTGCCCGCGGGCGCCACCATCCGCACCTCGGAGGCATCGCTCATCGCCAGGCCGTCACCCTTGGGCTCCGTCTCCGTCACCGCGATGACGTCACCTCGGTGCAACTGGAGGAACCGCTCGTTCTTCTCCGTGCGGTGACGCTCCTGCATCGCCAGTCCCACGCGGCCTTCCGGCCCGCAGCCGATGTAGCGGTGCCGTCCCTTGCCCTCCAACGGCTCGGAGACGATGCGGAACAGCCGGCCCGGTGGAAGCTCCGGCCACTCCTCGCCCTTGGGCGCCAGCAGCAGGTAGCTCATCTTCAGCGCTTCCTTGTGCAGGCTCGCCGCGCGCGCCAGCTCCTCCACGACGCGAGGCATCGGCCAGGGCCGCTCCGCATGGCACCAGTCCGTCTCCTTCACCAACGCCGGACACGCACCCCGGTACATGCACGGCGCACGTACGGCATAGCCGCGCGCCACCATCGCATCGCGCACGTGCAGCAGGCCGCGGCTCGTCTCCCGCAGCGCGGGCTCCATCACCAGCAGGCTGCCGCCGCGCTTCACCTTCGCCAGCGCCGCCTCGAGCAGCGCCGCCCGAGGCGTCGTCGCGCTGTCCCCCGTGCCGTACAGCTCGTTGATGACGTGGCCCATCGTAATCAGGTCGTACTGCCCCTCCGGCAGCACGGCGGCCTTCTTCGTCGGGTCCCACTCCCGGGTGGCCAGCGCCTCGCCGGCCTCCGTCGCCAGCGCGCGCGCGAGGTTCAGCGCGGCCTTGCTGCGGTCCGCCGCCGTCACTTCCTTCCCGCCCGCGTCCATCGCCGCGAAGGCCACCGGACCCGGGCCGCTGCCCAAATCCAGCACCTGCCGGGGACGGTTCGGCAGCTCCCCCAGCACCTGCCGGGCCTGCGCATACGAGACCGGCCAGTAGAAGAGGAGGTAGGCGCCCAAAAGCTTCGGGTCGTCCATGTAGCGCGCCCCCGCGAGCTGACGCTCCCGCGTCAGGCCCAGCGAGAGCTGGCGCACGCCGGCGCCCACTTCCTTCACTTCCTGGGGCGTCAGCCGCCCCTCCGGCCCGTCACCCTTGCCACGTGACGCGCGCCACACGGCGATGAGCCGCGGCATCCACCGCTCCAGGTCCTTGCTGTATCCGTTGCTCATCCCGCCAAGCCTTCGACCGAGGGGCCGCTCCCGGAAGCCGCCCATGTCAACCCGTTGTCACCCCGCCACTTGCTCAACTCCACGGTCGCCACCCGGGGGCGTCCGCGTTAAACCCTTGTCGCACATGATCTCCGTCCACGGGCTGCGCAAGCACTACAAAGTCCACAAGCGCCCGCCAGGCCTCAAGGCGGCCCTCCGCTCGCTCTTCCATCGCACCTACACCTCCGTGAAGGCGGTGGACGGCATCTCCTTCGACATCCGTCCGGGAGAGCGCGTGGGCTTCCTGGGCCCCAATGGCGCCGGCAAGACGACGACCCTCAAGGTCCTCTCCGGCCTCCTGCACCCCTCCGAGGGCGAGGTCCGCGTGGACGGGCACGTGCCGCGCCTGCGCGAGGAGGCGTTCCTCAAGAAAATCATGCTCGTCATGGGGCAGAAGCAGCAGCTCCTGTGGGACTTGCCTCCGGCGGAGACCTTCGAGCTCAACCGCGCCATCTACGACGTGCCGACGTTGCAATACAAGCAGACGTTGGACGAGTTGGTGGGGCTCCTGGAGATTGGCGACCTCATCGGCAAGCCGACGCGCCAGCTTTCCCTGGGCGAGCGGATGAAGTGCGAGCTGGCGGCGGCCCTCATCCACCGGCCCCGCGTGCTGTTCCTGGACGAGCCCACCATCGGCCTGGACGTGTCCATGCAGGCCACCATGCGCACGTTCATCAAGGACTACAACGAGAAGTACGGCGCCACGCTCATCCTCACCAGCCACTACATGGACGACGTGGCGGCGCTCTGCCCGCGCGTCATCGTCATCGACAAGGGCCTCTTGTCCTACGACGGAAGCCTGGAGGCGCTGGTGCAGCGCGTGCGCCCGGAGAAGCGCGTGGTGCTGCGGCTGTCCGAGCAGGTTGACGCCTCGCGCCTGGAGCCCCTGGGCAAGCTGGTGACGCACGAGGCGGGCACCGCGGTGCTCCAGGTGAAGCAGGACGCGGTCAACGCCACCATCTCCCGCGCCCTGTCCGGGCTGCCGGTGACGGACCTCACCGTGGAGAACGCGCCGCTGGAAGAGGTCATGAGCGAGCTGTTCGCGGAGAACAAGGCCCGCAGGCTGCAGGCCACCGAGTCGGTGACGGCATGAATGCCCGAGGTCTGCTGCGGGCCCTGCCCACCATGCTGCGCGTGAGCTTCGCGGAGTCGGTGGCCTACCGGGCGGAGATGTTCGTCTGGGTGCTGTCCACCACCATGCCGCTGGTCAACATGGTGCTGTGGATGGCGGTGGCCAAGAGTGCCCCGGTGGGCAACTTCGGCCAGGCGGACTTCGTGGGCTACTTCCTGGCCACCTTCGCGGTGCGCCAGCTCACCAGCGCGTGGGCCGCGTGGCTCATCAACTGGGAGGTGAAGCAGGGCACGCTGGCGATGCGCCTCTTGCGTCCCATCTCGCCCTTGTGGGGCTACGCGTCCGACAACGTGGCGGGCTTCCCCATGCGCGTCGTGGTGGCCCTGCCCGTGGTGCTCCTGAGCATCGCCCTGGTGGGCGCGGACAAGGCGGTGCCCCAGCACGCGTGGCAGTGGGCGCTGTTCATCCTCGCGGTGCTGGGCGGCTGGGCCATCACCTTCCTGGCCAACGTGGCCATCGGCGCGCTGAGCCTCTTCCTCGACAGCAGCCAGAAGATGATGGAGGTGTGGATGGTCCTCTTCTTCGTCTGCTCCGGTTACATGTACCCGGTGGAGTTCCTGCCCGAGGGCCTGCGCACCGTCATCGACTGGCTGCCCTTCCGCTACCAGATGGGGCTGCCAGTGGAGTTGATGACGAACGCGCATGACCTGCCCACCGCGCTGGGCCTCCTGGCGAGGCAGTGGGCGTGGGTGCTGGGCATGGGCGCGCTCGCGGTGGGGCTCTGGAAGCAGGGCGTGAAGCGCTTCGCGGCGTTCGGAGGGTAGGGGCATGGTGCGGCGATATCTGCGACTGCTGACAGTGCAGCTCAAGGCCTCCGGCCTCCAGGCGCTCCAGTATCGGGCGGACTTCTTCACCGACGGCTTCACGTCGCTGTGCTGGGTCTTCACCGCGCTGGCGCCGCTGTTCGTCGTCTACGGCAGCCGGCCGGAGGTCGAGGGCTGGAGCTTCGGCGAGGCGCTGCTCGTCGTGGGCTGGTTCACCCTGCTGCAAGGCATCCTCGAGGGCGCCATCAACCCCAGCCTCACCGGCGTGGTGGAGCACATCCGCAAGGGCACGCTGGACTTCGTGCTGCTCAAGCCCGCGGACGCGCAGTTCCTCGTGTCGACGCAGCGCTTCCTGCCGTGGCGCGCGTTCAACGTGCTCACCGGCCTGGGGCTCTTCCTCTACGCCTTCATGCTGCTGGGGCGCGGGCCGTCTCCCTTGGGGCTCCTGACGTCCGTGCTGCTCCTGGGCACCAGCACGCTGCTCTTGTATTCGCTGTGGATATTGACGGTGAGCGCCGCGTTCTTCGTCGTCCGGGTGGACAACCTCACCTACCTCTTCACGTCCATCTTTGACTTCGCGCGTTGGCCGTCATCCGTGTTCAAGGGCGTGGCGAAGGGGGCGTTGACCCTGGTCTTCACCTACGTGATTCCCCTCGCCTTGATGACCACCTTCCCGGCGGAGGCCATGCTGGGCCGGCTGCCAGCGCAGTCCCTGGTGGGGGCGGTGGTGGGCTCGGCGGTCTTCGCGTGGGTGGCGCGGCGCGTCTGGATTCGCTCCATCGGCCACTACACCTCCGCCAGCAGCTAATCCCTTTCATCTCGACCGAGTCTTTCGAGCCGGCGAGCGCTCGCTGACTCGGTGGTGGGGTGTATCAACCCCACCTGTCTCATCTGGTGTCGACACATCTTTTCAAGGGCGGAATTGGCCTCCTTCCTCGGGACTGGGGTAAGGGCCGCCGCGTGCGGCTCGTCGGGCGCACACCCCAAGGAAAGGACCCCCACCCATGAATCGATGTATCGGGCTCGGCCGACTGGCCGCGCTTGTGTCGGCGCTTGTCCTAGCGGGATGCTCACACGAGGAATTTGCAGAAACGTCGGAAGCACAGGCGACTGCGGGCTTGGAGGCGAGCCAGGGTTGGACGCCCACGCCGAGCATGTTGCTCCAGCGGATGGACCACACGGCGACGTTGCTGCGCACCGGGCAGGTGCTGGTGGTGGGTGGGCAGTCCTCGTCGAGCGCGGAGCTGTACGACCCGAAGGGCGTGCGTTGGCTGCCCGGGGGCTCGCTGGGCGCCGCGCGGCGTCGACACAGCGCGACACTCCTGAACAACGGCAAGGTGCTCGTCGCTGGCGGTGACTCCGGCGCGTCGTCCACGGGCACCGCGGAGCTGTATGACCCCACTGCGGGGACCTGGGTCGCGACGGGGAATCTGGACTCGCTGCGCTCCGGCCACACGGCGACGTTGCTGTCGAGCGGGAAGGTGCTGGTGGTGGGCGGAGAGAACGGCGCGAGCGCGGGACTGGCCAGTGCCCAGCTCTATGACCCGGCCACGGGGACGTGGTCCGCCACGGGTGCGCTGCGCAGGGCGCGCGTGGGACACACAGCGACGCTCCTGGGCAATGGACGGGTGATGGTCACCGGAGGGCGAGTCGGACCGCGAGGCTCGTTCGTGAATGACGTGGAGCTGTATGAACCGAGCACCGGGCTTTGGACCCTCGCCGCGGGGATGCTCGGCGTGCGCTCGGGGCACAGCGCGACGCGGCTGCTGTCCGGCAAGGTGCTGGTGGCGGGAGGCTTCATCGATGAGCTCATGGCCTCGCGGACCTCGGAGCTGTTCGACCCGGGGACGGGCACCTGGACTTCGGTGGCGCAGGGGCTGCCAGGAGAGCGGGCGCAGCACACGGCCACGTTGCTGCACTCAGGCGAGGTGCTCGTCAGCGGTGGTACGGATGGCAACAGCCCGTATCTGCAGAGCGCGGCCATCTTCGACCCGGCGCTGGTGCGCTGGAGCGTGACGTCTTCGATGAGCACGAGTCGGCTGGGGCACACGGCCACACTGTTGCCCCAGGGCGACGTGTTCGTCGCGGGAGGAAGCGCGGAGGGGACGCAGGGGGCTTCGTCGGCCGAGCGCTTCTCGGTGCCCACGCCGCCCTGGCGCCCGACGGCCGTCATGTCGTCGGCGCGGTATCACCACTCGGTGACGTTGCTCGACTCCGGCAAGGTGCTGGTGGCGGGAGGCACGAGCACCGGCGGCAGCGGGCTGTCGGGCGCGGAGCTGTACGACGAGCACCTGGTGACGTGGACGCAGACGGGGAGCCTGGTCGCGCCGCGCTTCCTGCATGGGGCGGCCGAGCTTCCCTCGGGCAACGTGCTGGTCGCTGGCGGGCAGGCCAGTTCCTCGTCCTATCTGTCGTCCGCGGAGGTGTATGACCTGGCCACGGGGCAGTGGAGCAGCACCGGCGCGCTGGCGGGGGCCCGTTCGCGGCACACCACCACGTTGCTGGAGTCGGGGCAGGTGTTGGTGACGGGAGGGCGGATGTCCTCCAGCTTCAGCAGCATCCTCGCCACGGCGGAGTTGTATGACCCGCCTTCCGGCACCTGGCGCACGACGGGCGCGATGAACGTGCGTCGCGTCAACCACACCGCGACGATGCTGTTGTCCGGGCAGGTGCTGGTGGTGGGCGGCACGACGCCCACGGGCGACACGGCCACCGCCGAGCTCTACAACATGCACACGGGCCAGTGGACGCAGACGGGCTCCATGTCGGGCACGCGTTATGGACACATCGCGGTGGCGCTCCCCGGAGGCAAGGTGCTGGTGGCGGGCGGCTGGGGCCTGGGCGGCGCGCTGGCCACGGCGGAAATCTATGACCCGGCGCAGGGCGGCTGGACGACGGTGGCGCCCATGACGAGCAGCCGCTACGGCGCGCTGGCGTCGGTGTTGTCCTCGGGCCGCGTGCTGGTGCTGGGCGGGGATGCCGGGGCGGGAACGGGCCTGTTGTCCACGACGGAGGTGTTCGACCCGGCGCTCGGTCAGTGGACGTCCGCGGGCACCATGTCCAACGCGCTGTCGAGCGGCACGGTGACTCGGCTGGCCATCTCCGGGCGACTGCTCGTCGCGGGAGGATTGGGGACCAGCGGAGCGCTGTCCTCGGCGGAGCTGTACACGCCAGCGCTCTGACGATGGGGCTCCTGTCGCCCGCGTCCCGGTGTGGACGCGGGCGGCAGGGGCATCAGCTCACGGCGGAGCGGACTGGCAGCTCGTGGAAGGCGATTCCTGGGAGTTCCATGAGGCGCACTGCCTCCATGAGGCGCTGAGTGCCGATGAGCATCGTCGCGAAGTTTCCGACCCGGAACAGGTCCACGTCTGAGGGCATGGAGTCCGCATCAAGGACGGGCGCATCGGGTCGCGAGAGCGCGAAGCGGCCACACGTCGGGCAGGGTGGAGGAACATCCGGTGGGACACAGTCGGGATGGAGTCGACCGCGTGGCTCGATTTGAAGGTCGAGCAGCTCGGGCGCGGTCTTCTGGCGAAACCGCAGCTCTGTCCGGCACCCTGTCAATCCACGGAGGCCCTGCGCCTGGAGTTGCTCCAGTGCGTCGCGGCGAACGAGCAGAATCGAAGTCCCTTGCCAGGTGAACGGTCCGAAAGCTCCCGAGGCTCGGCCGACCCTGGGGCCAAACTCGGTGCCAGGTGGCAGCTCGGAGTTCGCTGGGGCCAGGGGGCGCACCAGAGCCCGCAGACGTGCGAACCCGGTGAAGGGCTCGGGGCGGGGCTGCTCGAAGAGAGCGTGCTCGGGCAGCGAGGATAGGTCCACGCAAGGATAGTGGTGACCCCACGAGCTCCAGGTCACGCCGCACTCCGAGCACTTCGCACCGGGCAGGGCCCACTTGAGAGCCCCGTCGAACGAGCCGCTGAAGGCGCTCGTCGCGGCCTCGTCCTCCCGCAGCCAGAAGTACCGAGTCATGTGTTCGAAGCCCTCATGCTCCCGGGCGAGAATAGTAGGGTTGAACGGGGCCACCGATGAGCTGGAATCGGTGGATGAGTTCGCCCGCGTGTTTGTAGATGTCCTCGGGACTCGCGCTCTGATTCAGGTCTCGATACTGGCGCCAGGCCTTGTTCCACGGGCCTCCGCGACTGTCATTCCCATGAATGCGGCGATGGAGGTCGCGGGGGATGGGCATCGTGTAGTCGTGGATCTTCACGCCCTGGCGCTCGAACCATCTCGCGAGGTCCTCTGCCTGGGGAAAAATGTGGTGCTTCTCCCAACGCCCTGGCGTGAGCTGGTGCGAAGGAGGAATGACTCGCTCGGGCGCGCCATTCCAGTGCGGGAAGACCATGATGGCCCCGCGAGGGAGGCCCTGGCGACCGCCCCAGTTCCTCCGGGGACCACTTCCCGGTGCGGCAGCGGCGGCAGGGGGACGTGCCGGAGGAAAACGCACCCGCTCAACCTCGCTGGGCAGGTCCTCGCAACGATAGAGGCCGCACATGTCATCCGAACACAGGACCGTGACGCAGCGGTCCTCCTCGGGGCGAGCGCACTCCACCTCGGCTTCATCCCAAGCGGGATGAATCGGGTGCTGTGCAGCGGAAGCGCAGCCCAGCACGTGGACGACCCATAAAAGCCAGAGCCCTCGCAGAATTCGCATGCGCCGCGAAGCCTAGCACTCAGAATTGCCGGAGTTTTACGTGCAGTTGCGCCTGGGCTTCCTCGTGATGAGAGGCCGATGCTACGCGTCGCTACTTCAGGCGAGCAACAACCTGACGCTCCACGTCCTCCCAGGGGACTGTCTCCACGCGGCCTTCGCGGATGTCCGTGGCGCGACGCTCCAGCTCTTGTGCCCACTCTGAACCGGAAGCTTCCTGTGCGGGCTCGTCGTCGAGACTGAGCAGGAGCTTGTGCGCGACCTCGGCGCGCTCCTCGGGAGGAAGGCTCAGGACCCGTGTGAGCAAATCGTCCTTGGTGGCCATGAGGTGAATCCTACTCGTCGGCGTCGTTGTTGGCGGCAGGGACTGTTTCCGGCTCGACCTCCTGTTTTCACGCCCCGGGCTGATGCGCCTCCGCCTCCTCGGACTCCACGCCGTAATAGGCCAGGCACTCCACCTCGCGACCTCTCACCACGCGCCGACCGTCCAGCGGTCCACCGTGCGCGGTGACGATGGTGCACTGTCCCTCGTCGCCTTCCTGGTCGAAGTACAGCACCACCCAGTCGTGCGTCGCTTTCTGCTGATGTGCCATCGCTGTGTTGGAGAACAGCGCCCGCACGTTCCACCCGTCCAGCTTGCGCCGCATCACCGGCAACCACGCCTCACCCGATGGATTGAACCGCCGAGGCGCGATGGTCCGCAGCTCTCCCGTGTCCGCCTTCCGGCGGTACTCCTCATCCACCTGGAGCAACACCCCCACGTCGGGCCGAGGCCCTTCATCCTGGCTCTCGCGCTTGCGCGCCGCTCCTCGCCGGTTTCGCCCCAGCCGCGCCTCGAGCAGGTCCCGCACCTGCTGCCCGCGTCGCGGTCCAAAGCCCTCCACCGCTTCGAGCCTGCCGTCGTGCGCCGCCTGCTCCAACTCCTCCAGCGAGCGCACACCCAGCTCTTCATGAATCCGCCGCGCCAGCTCCGGACCGATGCCCGGCACACTGGCGAGCAACTGCTCGGGCGAGGACTCGTCCTCCAGTCGCTGCAACAACCCGAGCTGCCCCGTGCGCACCAGCTCCGCCACCGCCGCGGCGATGCTCTTGCCCACCCCGGGCAGCTCCCGCAGCCCCGCCTCGCCCTTCGACGCCAGCAGCTCCGCCACGGACTCCGGCCATTGGCCAATCGACCCCGCCGCCTTGCGGTAGGCCGTCACCCGGAAGGGCATCGCGTCCTGCTCCTCGAGCAGGTCCGCCACCCGCTCCAGCGCATCCGCGATGCCGATGTTGTCCTTCCATTCGACGCCCATGGCTCCCTCGAACTTGGAGCGTCGGGCGCGAGGCGACCACCCCCGGCGATGCAATCCAAGCGGGCAGGGGAGCCCTCGTTCCTCAGGGTGCCTTGTCGAGCGCGTCCGCGACGATGGCGTCCGCCTCGATTTCCACCAGAATCTCCGGGGAGATGAGCTTGCTCACCTCCACCATCGACGTCACCGGACGGATGCTGGCGAAGAACTCCCCATGCGCCCGGCCCACCTGCTCCCAGCGGGAGATGTCCGTGACGTACATCCGAGTGCGCACCACGTCCTTCAGGCCCGCGCCCACGGCCAGGAGCGCGGATTCGATGTTCCGGAGCGCCTGGACGGCCTGCAGGTAGGCATCCCCGGCCCCGACAATCTGCCCCGACGCGTCGGTGGCCGTGGTGCCCGAGATGGAGACGAAGGGCCCCACCCTCACCGCGCGCGAGTAGCCCACGACGGGCTCCCAGGGGGTACCCGTGGAGTGATGGGTCCGCTGCATGGCTGCCTCCGAAGGCGAGAAAGTGTGGGCAGACCCTCCCACGGGCCTCGGGCGGACCGCCAGGGGCTCCTTGTTGGCTGCAAGGAAACACGGCCCGTGGTAGTTGGCCCCGGGTCATGACGAACGAGCTCGACAGGGAGGTCGCCCGGCGGCGCACCTTCGCGATCATCTCCCACCCCGACGCGGGCAAGACGACGCTGACGGAGAAGCTGCTGCTGTACGGCGGCGCCATCCATCTGGCCGGCAGCGTCAAGGCCAAGCGCGCGCGGCGCCACGCCACCAGCGACTGGATGGAGCTGGAGAAGGAGCGCGGCATCTCCGTCACCTCGTCCGTCCTCCAGTTCGTGTACCGGGACCACGCCGTCAACCTGCTGGACACCCCGGGCCACCAGGACTTCTCCGAGGACACCTACCGCACCCTGGCCGCGGCCGACGCGGCGGTGATGCTCATCGACGCCGCCAAGGGCGTCGAGCCCCAGACGAAGAAGCTCTTCAAGGTGTGCCGCCTGCGCGGCATCCCCATCTTCACCTTCGTCAACAAGCTGGACCGCTACGGCCGCGAGCCGCTCGAACTCATGAACGAGCTGGAGCAGGTGCTCGGCATCCGCTCCTATCCGATGAACTGGCCCATTGGCATGGGGCCGGAGTTCCGTGGCGTCTACGACCGGCAGGCCCGCGTCGTCCACGTCTTCTCCGCCGAGGGCACCCACGGCGAGTCGGAGGTCGGCGAGCGCTCGGTCTCCATCGACTCGGAGGACATCAAGTCGGTGCTCACCGAGTCGGAGCTGGCCAAGCTCCACGAGGACATCGAGCTGCTCGACATCGGCGGTGACGAGTTCACCCGCGAGAAGAGCGACTCGGGCCAGCTGACGCCCATGTTCTTCGGCAGCGCGATGACGAACTTCGGCGTGCGCCCGTTCCTCGACGCCTTCCTGGACCTGGCCCCCGCGCCCACCTCGCGTCTGACGACGCTGGGCCCGCGCGAGCCCAACAACCCCAAGTTCGCCGGCTTCGTGTTCAAGATTCAGGCGAACATGGACCCCGCCCACCGAGACCGCATCGCCTTCATGCGCGTGGTGAGCGGCCGGTACGTGAAGGGCATGAACGCGTTCCACTCGCGCCTGGGCAAGGAAGTGCGTCTGGCCAAGCCGAGCCAGTTCATGGCCGCCGAGCGCACCGCGATTGAAGACGCCTGGCCCGGAGACGTCATCGGCCTGTTCGACCCGGGGCAGTACCGCATCGGCGACACGCTGGCGGAGGGCACCGACGTGGAGTTCGAGGGCGTGCCGCGCTTCAGCCCCGAATACTTCGCGGTGGTGCGCTCCAAGGACCCCTTGCGCCGCAAGCAGATGGAGAAGGGCCTGGAGCAGCTCTCGGAAGAGGGCACCGTGCAAATCTTCCAGCAGCTCAGCATGGGCATGAAGGACCCGATTGTCGGCGTGGTGGGCGCCCTCCAGTTCGAGGTCCTCCAGTACCGGCTCGAGCACGAGTACGGGGCGAAGATTGCCCTGGACCGGCTGCCCTTCAGCCACGCGCGCTGGGTGGTGGGGCCGAACTTCGACCCCAAGTCCTTCGATTGGGAAGGCAACCGTCAGACGGTGCAGGACCGCGACGGTCTGCCGCTGGTCCTCTTCCGCGACGACTGGGCGCTCCAGCACGCGGAGGACAAGCACCCGGACCTGAAGTTCCTCAACGAGGCGCCCATGCTGCGCAAGCTGACGGCGGTCGCCTCGGGGAGCTGAGCGCTACTTGTAGACGTTCACGGTGCCGCCCCGGAAGGCGGAGTCGCGCAGGACGAGGCCTTCCTTGTACAGGCGGGCCGTCTTGGGGCCGACGAAGAAGTCCTTCGGCTGGCCCCGGCGGAACGTCTTCTTCACGTGCTCCTCGATGTCCATGAACAGGCGCCGGAAGCGGTCCGGCGCCGCGTTCTTGCGGCCCGTCTGCGCGGTGATGTCCAGCTCCGCCCAGAGCTTGCCGCTGAGCAGTTCGCCCTCCTCGTTGGTGCGGCAGCGCTCCAGGAAGATGACGGGGGAGCGCACCTCGTCCACGCGCCAGTAGCCCTTGTCCGGGCCGCGCTTCATCTTGTCGACGATGGCGGGGCCCAGGTCGCTGGCCACCAGGTACATCTCGTCCTCGGGCAGTCGCGCCATGTTGTCCTGATGGGCGCGGAACGTCGTCCAGTCCGCTGGAACGCGCCGGGGGTACACCTCCAGCACGAAGCGCTCCAGGAAGCGGAAGAAGGCGAGCTCGTCGTCGGGAATCATGAAGAACTGAAGGACATTGGCCATTGCCCGGCCCTCATACCCTTGTGTTCCTCCCCGCGAAAGCCCGGGGTGCGGCGGGTTATAGAGAGTTCATGGATACCTGGCTGCTTTCCCGGATGCAGGAGCTGAAGGACCTCCAGGGGCTCATTGGCCTCGCCACGTGGGACCAGGAGACGTACCTGCCCGCCAAGGCGGGCCCCGCGCGAGCCCACCAGCTGTCCACCCTGCAGGGCATCCACCACGAGCGCCTCGTGGACCCTCGGCTGGGGGATGCGCTCGCCAGGGCGGCCACGGAGGCGGGCCTGTCCGACGACGAGCGCGCCATGGTGACGGTCCTCCAGCGCGAGCGGGAGCGCGAGGTGCGCGTGCCCGCCGCCCTGGTGCGCGCCCTGGCCGAGGCCCAGAGTCACGGCCTCCATGCCTGGCGCGAGGCCCGCAAGGAGCGCCGCTTCGCCCGCTTCCAGCCCGCCCTCCAGCGCCTGCTGGAGCTGCGTCGCGAGCAGGCGGATGCGTACGGCCATGATGGCGAGCGCTATGACGGCCTGCTGGAGGGCTACGAGCCCGGCATGCGTGTCTCCCGGCTCACCCCGGTGCTGACCACGCTGCGCGAGCAGCTCATCCCCATGGTGGGCAAGCTCTCGGGCGCGAAGCGACAGGTGCCGGCCCTCTTCGACGGGCGTCGCTACGACAAGGACGCGCAGTGGCGCTTCACGCTGCGGTTGCTCGGGGACCTGGGGTTCGACCTGGAGGCGGGCCGACAGGACGTGAGCATCCATCCGTTCACCGGAGGGACGCACGCGCTCGACGTCAGGCTCACCACGCACGTGGACGAGTCGAACCCGTTGTCCGCCATCTTCAGCACCATCCACGAAGCGGGGCACGGCCTGTTCGAGCAGGGCTTCTCGCCCGAGCACCACCGCACGCCGCTGGCGGCCTCGCCGTCCATGGGGCTGCACGAGTCACAGTCGCGGCTCTGGGAGAACCTCGTGGGCCGGGGTCGCCCCTTCTGGGAGCACTACTTCCCGCTGCTGCGTGAGAGCTTCCCCGACGCGCTGGCCCAGGTGGACCTGGATGCGTTCCACACCGTCGTCAACGACGTGCGCCCGTCGCTCATCCGCACCGAGTCCGACGAGGTGACGTACAACCTCCACATCGCCGTGCGCTACGAGCTGGAGCTGCTGCTCATCCGCGACGAGCTTCCGCTGGAGGAGCTGCCCGCCGCGTGGAACGCACGCATGGAGCGCTACCTCGGCGTCACTCCGCCCGATGACACGCAGGGCGTGCTTCAGGACATCCACTGGGCCTGGGGCGAGCTGGGCTACTTCCCCACGTACTCGTTGGGCAATCTCTACTCGGCCTCGCTCTATCGCGCCGCCGGGCGGGAGCTGCCGGAGCTCGAGGGGCAGCTGCGACGGGGGCAGATGCTGCCGCTGCGCGACTGGCTGCGTGAGCGCATCCACCGTCAGGGCTTCCGCCTGCCCGCCGAGGAGCGGGTGCGCGAGGTGACGGGACAGGGCCTCACCGACGCGGACTTCCTGGGGTATCTGCGCGCGAAGTACGGCGCGCTCTACGGCATCTCGCTCTGACCGCCGTCACACGACGCGCGGACTCAGAACGAGAACAGGAGCGGATGGCACGAACGGGCCAGCCGCAGCGCGTCCTTCGCGAGCGTGTATGAGCCGGGGTCATCCGCGTCCAGCCAGGCCGTGCGCGCGACGAGGCTGCTCAGCTCGAAGCACAGGCTGGTGGTGCGCCGCGCCAGCCGGCTCTCCTTGCGCAGCGCGCGCACGTTGAGTTCGCACAGCTCCGCGCACTGCCGCAGCACGCGCACCGAGGCGCTGCTCAGCGTCTGTCCCTGCGCCACCATCCGCGCCATGCCTGCTTCGCAGGCCGCCTGGCACTGGAGGCTCGCATCAATGCAGCGCGACACGTCCGCGCGAGCACCGCCCAGTCTCGCTCCAGTCATCGCTCGCACCTCCGAACCGCTAACCAGGGTATGCACGCCGAGCAGGGGGGCAACTGGAAGTGAGGCATGAGATGCCCGATGTTAAACGGTCACCATGCCCAAGCTCACGCTCGTCCCTGACGAAATCGAAGAGTACGCCCGCGCGCACACCGCGGCACCCGCGCCACTCTTCGAGGAACTCAAGGACATCACCCACGCACGCACGTCCTCTCCGGGTATGCAGGTCGGACCCGTCGAAGGCGCCTTCCTGAGAATGCTCGTCTCGCTCACGAGTGCGAGGCGCGTCCTGGAAATCGGGACCTTCACGGGATACTCGGCGTTGATGATGGCGGAGGGGCTTTCCGACGACGGAGAGCTCATCACCTGTGACATCAACCCGGAGACGGCTGAGATTGCCCGCTCCTTCTTCGCGCGCAGTCCGCATGGCCGGAAAATCCAGCTCCGACTCGGGCCTGCCCTGGAAACCCTGAAGACGTTGCGGGCTCCGTTCGACCTGGTCTTCATCGACGCGGACAAGGGGGGCTACAGCGCGTACTGGGACGCGGTGGTGCCGCTGGTGCGTCCCGGAGGGCTGCTCGTCGCGGACAACGTGTTGTGGTCCGGGCGCGTGCTGAGTCCCGAGTCCGCGCAGGACCACGCGGTGGTGGACTTCAACGCGAAGGTCGTCGCGGATGCGCGCGTGGAGCCCGTGCTGCTGACGGTGCGCGACGGGATGATGCTCGCGCGCAAGCGGTGACTCAGTAGCGCGCGAGGAAGCGCGTCAGCCCGGGCCGCAGGGCCTCGCGCTGGGCGATGCACTGGTCCACGCGCTCCAGGGACTGTGCCAGCGCACGCTCGCCGCCCTCGAAGTCCCGCGCGCGCGGACCGAAGAAGCGCGCCACCTCTTCACGGTGCTCGGCGTCGCAGAAGAAGCCGCCACCCGAGAGCAGCCACGTGGAGAGGTCCCTGGGCAGTCGCTCGCGCAGGGTGTCGAAGTGCTCGCGCAGGAAGCCGAACGCCACCTCGCGCGTGTGCGCCTCCGAGAGCTGTCCGAAGAGGATGGCCAGCGCCTCGCGCGTGTCCACCTTCGCGTCCAACAACAGCTCCAGGCTGGCGCGCGCCAGCGCCGCATCGCGAAAGCTGCCCAGGGCACCGAAGAGCAATCCGCGCTCCTGCTCCGTGGCGGCGGTGCGCGCGGCGTCTCGCAGGCGTTGGTGCAGGGCGGCGTCTCCCGCCACCGCGGCGGACTGGAGCACCGTGGCGGCGTCCTCCGGTGGCAGCGCGGTCCGGTCCTCGAGCCAGCGCAGCGTGAGGCGGCGAGCCTCCGCGCGCAACTTCGGGTCTTCGCCCTCGGTGGCCGCCATCCACATCAGGGTGGGGCGCATCAGTCGCAGGTCCTCGCTCTCGCCGGGACGGGAGACGAAGCCCACCGAACGCGCGCGGCTTCCGAAGAGTCCGCGCACGAAGCGCGCCCGGTGCGGACGGAGTGCATCCGGAACCAGGTCCGTGTGCACGCTGCCCACCACGCCCGCCGCGCTGTTCACCAGGTCCGAGCCCCCTTCGCCCAGCCGAGCCACCAGCGTGAGCGCCTGGCTGACGTCCAGCTCGCCACTGGAGAGCAGCGCCTGCGCGTCCGCCATCAACACCAGTCGCTCGGGGATGGTGAGCTGCCGTCCGCCCTGGCGCGTGAGGCGCTCCAGCCCGTCTCCGCGCAGCAGTGCATGGTAGTAGCCGCGCGCGTCCGCGTTCGGGTGGACCCAGTCGGGACACCCCTTCGCCTCGGTCAGCTCCAGTGTGCCCGTGGGCTCGGTGAGCACCGTGCAGACGCGGCCTTCCTTCGCGCCGACGGCGTAGCGCACGCACAGCGGCACCTGCCAGGGCCGTGAGCCCGCCGCGTCCCGGGCCCCGAGCGGCAGGTAGCGCCGCTGCTCCAGCGCGAGGCGCGGAGCTCCCTCCTTGGGACACTGGAGCGTCATCGCCACGAGCGGCACGCCGGGCTGGTCCAGGAACGACGAGAACACGGGCGCGACGTCCCGCCCGGCCGCGAGTGACAGCGCCTGGAAGAAGTCCTCGGTGGTGGCGGTGCCGCGCGCGTGGGCCTGCAGGTAGTGGCGAACGCCGCGCTGGAATGTGTCGGCTCCCACCCAGGACTCGAACATGGCGAGCACGGCGGCGCCCTTGCCATAGGTGATGCCGTCGAAGGCGCTGTGGATATCACCGGGCGCTTCGATGGGCTGGCGGATGCTGCGCGCGGTGACGAGCCAGTCCTCGCGCATGGCGTGGCCTCGGGCCTCCACGCGGCGGATGTCTCCACGCCACTCCGGACGCCAGCGCTTCACCACCTTGAAGGCGAGCCAGTCCGCGAAGGACTCGTTGAGCCACAGGTCGTCCCACCACGCGGGGGTGACGAGGTTGCCGAACCACTGGTGCGCGAGCTCATGCGCCTGCGTCTCCGCGAAGCCGCGCTGGCGCCACACGGTGTCCTTGCCCGGCTCCGCGAGCACCAGCGGCGCGCCGAAGGTGACGAGGCCCGGATGTTCCATCGCGCCCCCCAGAAGCCCCGGCACCGCGAGCACGTCCAGCTTCGGGTAGGGGTAGGGCGTGCCGAACCACGTCTCCAGCTCCGCGAGCAGGGGCGGGGTGACGGACGCGGCCCAGGTCGTCTCGGCCGCGCGGCCCTTGGGCACCACGATGCGCACCGGCACGCCGTTCTGTCCGGCACGCCCCGCGTCCACCGCCTCGAAGGGGCCCACCGCGAAGGCCACCAGGTACGTGGGCAACGGCGGAGTCGTCTGGAAGCGCACCGTCTTCCAGCCGTCCGTCCCCGCCTCCTCGGCGCGCACGGGCGTGTTGGCGAAGGCGGAGTCCTCCGCGCGCACGCGCAACGTCAGGACCCAGGGAATCTTGAACGCGGGCTCATCGAAGCAGGGAAACGCGCGCCGCGCGTACAGCGGCTGGAACTGCGTCATCGCGTACCAGTGGCCGTTGTCCTGCTCGCGGAAGACGCCGCTGTCTTCCTTGTCGTACGCGCGGCCCGTGTACTCGACGTGCAGCGTGACGGGGCCGGGCTGGAGCGGCTCGCGCGGGATGAAGGCGAGCAGGTCCTCCCCGACGGGCAGCGCCTCCGCGGACACCCGCGTGTCGCCTATGCGGAAGTGGCTCTGGCTCACGGTCAGCTCCGAGGCGTGGAGCCACAGCGCGCGCGTGGGCTCGGACAGCGACAGCTCCACGTCCACGGTGCCTCGGAAGGTCTCCTGGCGAGGGTCCAGCTCCAGCGTCACCGCCTGCCGCGTGGGCCGCGCGTGCCAGTCCAGCCGCAGGCCCGGTGGCGTGAGGACGCGGGCGTCTTCCACGGGCGGCGGCACGACGCGCGGGCGAGGCATGGGTGGGGGCGTCAGCGCCGCGGCTTCACGGGCGCCGCCCGCGCAGCCCGCGAGGAGGAGCGCCAGCAACAGGGCGATGACCGCGCCAGGGTGTCCGAACCGCATCGGGAAGCTCCGTCCGCCAGACCAAGGGCGACTCGTGACGGAGGTCATTCCATCACCGCCTCCGCCGCGACGGTAGCGCTTAGACGCGGTGTCAGATGTGACGCGGTGGCGCGGTGGGGCCCTCAGCCGACGACGGGGAAGGCGGCCAGCAGCTCGATGAGGGCGGGGCCGTACAACTGCAGCCGCTTGTCACCGAAGTAGGGCACCTGGCCGAGCTCCTCCAGGTTCCGGGGCGGCTGCGCGAGCAGCGCGTCCATCAGCGGGTTGGTGAGCACCACGCTGGGCGTCACCTTGCGCTCGGTGGCCTTCTCCACTCGGAACGCCTTGAGCGCGTCCTCGCGCTTGCGGCGGTTGGTGTCCTTGGGGCCCTTGTTCTCGCGCTCCTGGGGCAGCTCCCCGTTGCGCGACTTCTCCAACTGCGCGCGGACGATGGCGAGCACCTCGTCGCCATGGGCGCGCACGAAGGCGCCTCGCACGCCCGCCGCGCGCGCCAGGTCCTTGGGCGTGGAGGGCAGCCGCGTGGCGATATCCGCCAGCGCCATGTTGGAGAGCATGCGCCCCATGGGGACGTTCTCCTGCTCCGCCCACTCCAGCCGCTTGCGGTGCAGCGCATGGGCAATCGCGTTCGCCAGCGTCAGCTGCGTGGGGGACAGCCCGGAGCGCGGCAGCTTGGGCTTGAAGTCCGCGCCCACGTCGGGCCGGGCCACGGCCTCGTCACAGAGCCGGTCGCAGTCCAGCACCACTTCTTCCAGGATGCCCGCCTCGCGGCATGACTCGCGCACCTGCCGGCCCAGCTCGCACAGGTAGCGCACGTCGTTGGCGATGTAGGTGTGCATGCCCGGGGGCAGGGGGCGCAGCGAGAAGTCGGACTGCTGATGCTCCTTCGGCAGCTCCACGCCCAGCTTCTCCCGGGCCACGTCCGCCAGTCCCACCTTGGGCCAGCCCAGCAGGGTGGCGGCGCGGTGCGTGTCGAACAGGCCCCGCACCCGCACCCCGCCCTCGGCCAGGAACTGCAGGTCGCCCTGGGCGGCATGGAAGTACTTGGTGCGTTCCGGGTCGGCCAGCAGCGGGGCGAGCAGCCGGGCCTCCACGCCGGGCTGGAGCGTGTCGAAGAGGAAGACGTCGTCGTCGGTGGCGACCTGGAGGAAGCACAGCCGGGCGCGGAAGGCGTGCATGGAGTCGGCCTCCAGGTCCACGGCCAGCTCGCGGGCCGCCTCCAGCTTCTGGAGGGCGCTCTGGGCCCCGGCGGAATCCACCACGTCCACGTCACCCTGCGGGTAGGTAGGCATCGAGCTGAGCAGGCTAGCGGACCGGACCGCCTGAATGACGTGTTTTTTCCCGGGCCGCCGCTAGGATGGCCACGCCGATGAATGACGTCCAGCGCCTGGAAAAGAGTCTGCTTGGCCACATGGGCCGGGCCATCGCGGACCACCGCCTCATCGAGGACGGGGACCGCATCATGGTGGGTGTGTCCGGAGGCAAGGACTCCTACACCATGCTCTACCTGCTCAGGGAGCTGCAGCGCCGCGCGCCGGTGAAGTTCGACCTGCTCGCGGTGAACCTGGACCAGGGACATCCCGGTTTTCCGGGGCACATCCTGGAGGAGTACTTCCAGCGAGAGGGCTACGCGTACAAGCTCCTCAAGGAGGACACGTACAGCATCGTCCTGGAGAAGACGCCCCCCGGCAAGACGCAGTGCTCGGTCTGCTCGCGCATGCGGCGGGGCATCCTCTACACGGCGGCGGTGGAGCTGGGCTGCACCAAGATTGCCCTGGGCCACCACCGCGACGACCTCATCCACACGCTGTTGCTCAACATGTTCTTCGCCGGCTCCATCAAGGCGATGCCGCCCTTGCTCAAGAGCGATGATGGGCGCAACGTGGTCATCCGGCCGCTGTGCTACGCGCCGGAGAAGGACATCGCGAAGTTCGCGGAGCTGAAGGCCTTCCCCATCATCCCCTGCGATTTGTGCGGCACGCAGGAGAACCTCCAGCGCAAGCGGATGCAGCGGCTGGTGGAGGACCTGGGCAAGGAGATTCCCAACGTCCGGCAGAGCCTTCTCAACGCGATGGCCAACGTGCGGCCGTCGCACCTGCTGGACCGGGCGCTCAACCCCGACCCGCTGAACGCGAGCGAGGCGGAAGTCGCGGCGGCGCCCACTCAAGACACGCAGGACACGCAAGGGGGAGCCAGTCCATGGCTCGAGAGCAGGCAGTGAGCGCGCGCAAGGAACGTAACGCCGCGCTGGTGGAGGCGATGTTGCTGGCGGCGATGGCCGACGGCCGTGTGTCTCAGCGGGAGATGCAGACGTTGCTCAGCCGCGTGCTGGAGCGGCCGGAGTTCGAGGGCACGCGTCCCGAGGAGCTCAACGCGCTGGTGGAGACCAGCGCCGCGCGGCTGTCCGAGGCGCGCAACCTGGAGGACGTGCTCGCGTCGCTCAGGCGCCGGCTTCCGGACCACAAGAACCGGATGCTGGCCTTCGGCCTGGCGGCGGCGGTGGCGCTGGCGGACCAGCGGGCGACTCGCACGGAGCTGGGGCTGCTCAAGACGTTCCAGGCCGCGTTGGGCATCTCCGAGGACGAGGTCGCCCAAATCATCGACGTCATCGAGAACGGCGGCAGCCTGGCGGAGGCCCTGGGAGAGCCGCTGGAGCGGCTGTACGCGGAGGTCATGGTGCTGGTGAGCGCGGCGGACGGGCGGCTGAAGGAGGCCGAGGCCCGGGCGCTGGTGGAGAGCTTCGCGGCGGACCCCCTCTTCGAGAACGTCAGCCCGGAGCGCGCGCAGAACTTCGTGAGCGAGTCGGTGGCGGCGCTGTCCGCCGAGGGGCTGCCCCAGCGACTCCACGTCCTGGCGCACGGCCTGACGACGCACACCCAGCGGGTGAAGGCGTTCCGGCTGGCCACGAAAATCGCCCACGCGGGGGGCGAGCCCAGTCTGCCGGAGCAGCGCATCCTGGACATGCTCCAGGCGACGTTCGGTCTTGCTGACGACGAAGTGGCGCGACTGGGCAGGGAGGGGTAATCAGGGGGCAGAATGACCCTTCAAGTCCCTTCCACCTCCAGGCACTCCTTCCGTTTCGGTCTGCCGCCGTCCCTGGGCAACGAGACGGCGCGAGAGCGCGCGGACCGGCTGGCGGCCTTTCTCCAGAGGGCGCTGGGCAAGCTGGTGGAGGTGAGCGTCGCGTCCAGCTACGAGACGCTCGCCAAGGATTTGCTCTCCGGGCGCGCGGACGCGGCCTGGGCGCCTCCGTTCGTGTGCGCGCGGATGGAGGCCATGGGGGTGCGGGTGGTGGTGCGCGGGGTGCGCCGGGGCATGTCCTCCTACCGTTCGGCGCTGGTG
>NZ_JABUMQ010000107.1:0-30311 GCF_013336645.1 Myxococcus sp. CA039A
GGACACCGGGGCGGGGGCCTGCGGCTCACGGCGACGGCCGCGACCACCCTCGGACTCCGCCTTCAGCCGCTGGTTCTCGGTCAGCACCTGCGCGAGCTCCAGCCGGGTCTGCTCCAGCTGCAGCGACGCGTTGCGCTCCACCTCGGCGCGGGCCTTGGCCAGGTCCTGAGAACCCTTGTCGCCCTCCTTCTGCTCGAAGACCTTTCGCTTGGCCTGCTTGAGCTGATCCTTCACTTCCTGGAGCTGGTTTCGCTGCTCATCCAGTTCCTTCTGCTTGCGTTGCAGCTCCGCTTCCGCCCTGGCGCGCGCGGCCTTGTGGTCCGCTTCCAGCTCGACGCGGGGCGTGTTGGAGGAGGAGGAAGAGGACGGGAGCGCCGCCTGCTTCGCGCCGCCGAAGAGGTTGAAATACAGCGAGATGGCGAGCCCGACTGCCAGGGCGATGACCAAAGGAACCACGGGACGACCTCCACGGGAGGGATATGCAAAAAGCGGGGCAGCCTAACCTCCAGCGCGGGCCCGTCAAGAGTGCGCTGGGGGTGCGTCCCCCTTGTACCCCGCCTCCATGCCCTGTTCGGAGGAAGGGTGCACGTGCGAAATCGAAGCCTCCCTTGGAGGGCATTCGCCCAGACGGGGTCTTCCCCGCCCCGCCGGGAGCCGCGATGCTGCGCCGCCCCGAAGAGCCCCGAGGAGCACGTGTGACATGGCTCACCTGGAGCTGAGACCCAAGCAGCGCGTGTCGAGCTTCCGCAAGCTGGCCATTGGCAGCTGGGGGGCGGCGTATGACCCCACCGTCTACGGCACGCTGACGGTGCGCATGGACCGGGCGCTGGCCTACATGGATGCCTTCCAGCGGAGCACGGGCCTGCGGCTGACGGTGACGCACCTGGTGCTCAAGGCGCTGGCCGAGGCGCTGCGCCGCTGCCCGGATGCCAACGCGGTGCTGCGCTTCCACCGAATCTATCTGCGCCAGCGCATCACCGTGTCCGCGCTCCTGCGCTCGGCGGACGCGGCGTCGGGGTGGGCGCCGGTGCGGGTGGTGGACGCGGATCGCCTCGGGTTGCGTGACCTGGTCCTCGCGCTGGACGCGGCGCACCAGGATGCGCGGGTGCGACGGGGCTTCCGGTGGGTGGAGAAGGTGCCCGCGCCGTTGATGCGGCTGTTCACCAGTGGGGTGTCGTTCCTGGCGGTGACGCTCAACCTGGACCTGGGCCGCTTCGGCCTGCCGAGGGATGCGTTCGGCGCCGCGGTCGTCACGGACGTGGGGGAGCTGGGCCTGGACTCGGCCTATCTGCCCCTGGTGCCCTTCACGCGGGTGCCGGTGTTCCTGGCGCCCGGCGCGGTGCGCGACACGCCGGTGGTGGAGGAGGGGAAGGTGGTGGTGGGGAAGGTGATGAGCCTCAACGCGTCCATCGACCATCGCTTCATCGACGGCTTCCACGCGGGCGTGCTGGCCAACACGTTGAAGGAGCTGCTGGAAGACCCCGAGGCGGCGTTCGGTCCGCCGGACGCGGCGGCCTCGGGGGGCTGAGCGCGGGAAGCGATGGGGTGCTCCCCGCGCCCGTTCGTCACGTCAGTACGCGTACTCCCAGCCGCCACGGCCCCCACGGGCGCGCGAGCCGCCGGTTCGAGCGCTCATCGCGCGCAGCCGGCGCACCCGCTCCGGAATGGGCGGGTGGGTGGAGAACAGCGCCATGACGCCGCCCCGGTGCAGCGGGTTGACGATGAACAGGTGCGACGTCGCCGGCGCCCTGTCGTATGGCATCACCTCCGCGCCGCGCTCCATCTTCAGCAGGGCATCCGCCAGCGCATCCGGGTCCCCGCTCAGCTCGGCGCCCGTCGCGTCCGCGCCGTATTCGCGCGAGCGGCTCACGGCGAGCTGCAACAGCGTCGCGGCGATGGGGGCGACGAGGAGCAGACCCAGGTTGGCGAACGCGCCGCCAAGGCCGCCCTCGTCGTCATCGCTCCGGCTGAGCATGGAGCCGCCGAACCAGAAGAGCATCTGCGCCGCGTAGCTGATGATACCGGCCAGCGTGGCCGCCACCGTGCCGATGAGCGTGTCGCGGTTGCGCACGTGCCCGATTTCATGCGCGAGCACGCCCTCCAGTTCGCGCTGGTCGAGGATGTCCATGATGCCCGCCGTCACCGCGACGGCGGCATGCTTGGGGCTGCGGCCCGTGGCGAACGCATTTGGCGAGCGCGTGGGCAGGATGTAGACCTTCGGCTTGGGCATGCCCGCGCGGGTCGCCAGTCGCTCCACCATCTGATGCAGCCACGGCGCCTGCTCATAGGGCAGGGGCTTCGCGCCGTGGATGGCCAGGGCGATCTTGTCGCTGAACCAGTAGGAGCCGAAGTTCATCACCACGGCGAAGAAGCCGGCGAACATCAGACCCTGGGCTCCGCCCAGTCGCTGGCCGATGACGAGCACCAGCGCGGTGAGGCCCGCGAGCAGCACCGTCGTCTTGAGCGCGTTGCCCAGGCGGTGCCACCCACCGCCGCCGTGCAGCGCCGGACGTCCGCCGCCGTTCCGGGAAGTTTCGTGGGTGCCAGTGAGTGCCATGTCGTCTCGTTCCTTTCCCCCGTTCAGGGGCTTCAGAAACGTAAACAGGCGGGCCGGCTCGTCAACGAAAGCCCCTGGATGTGTCCATGAATCCAGGGACTTACGTCATCGCTCGGAAGCCAGGCAGGAGAGCGGGCAAGCCGTCGCCCGATAGCGCGCCGCGCGGGCTCGCGAGCCCTCCTATGGCCGGAAGTGTCGTGGCTCGTGGCCCGATGCAGGGGCCGTGCGAGCCTGCGCGGGGACGGTGGGCGCGCCGCGAGCCGAGCACGTTCCGAGGTTGTCAGGGCGAATCAACGCGCGCGGTGCGCAAGGTCGGGCGCAGCCGGATGGGCGGTGAGTCGGGCGCTGGGAGAATCCACGCCTTGGGCGCGAGCCCATCCCGCTCTCGCGCCAGGTCCACGTTTGGATCCACGAGCACCTCCGCGGAGCGCCCGTTCAACGAAACGCGGACATCCGCACGAACCTCCACCGCGCCATGGCCTCGGGACTCGAAGTCGCGGGCGATGTGTCGGGCGAGCTGGAGGATGAGGTCGGGCTGCACGGACATCTCCCGCTCCTGAAGGCGGGTGAGGTGCTCGCTCGGCGAGACGTGCCACTCGCGTCCCGTGCCCGGTGCGCGGACGATGAACGTCACGCTGCCGTTCTTCTCGCGCGCCATCACCCGCCAGGAGAAGCGCATGCCCTGCTCGTGCCAGAGCACGTTGCCGCCGTACAGGTGCGTGCGCAGCGGGACGGCAAGCTGCACCACGCCGTACGCCACCGCCGCGCCGAGCGCCACCCAGGCCTTCCATCCCGGCGACGCGAGCCCAGCGGTGCGGGGAGTCCAGGAGACCGCATCGCGCCATGGCAGTCCGCGCAGTCGCGCCGCCAAGCGTCGGGGCCAGGAGGGCTCGAAGAACACGAGCGCGGCCGTCACCATGATGAAGGGGAACATTCCGATGGGGAACAGCACGGACGTGGCCGCGTGGAACACGATGACCACGACGTACGCGAACGGGCGCAGCCGGCGCGACAACAGGAACGCGACGATGGTGGTGTCGAAGAGGAAGCCGGACCACGCCGCCGCATAGGCCACCCAACGCTGCTCCAGCAGGGGCCCCACCCACGGCAGGCTCGTGCGGGCCGACAGCCAGATGTTGAGTGGCTGCGCGTGCACCAACCAGTCGGAGGTGAGCTTCGCCAGTCCGGCGAACACGTAGACGACGGTGACCTGGAAGCGCAGCAAGAGCGTGCACCACGCGGGCAGCGTGTCGCTCCGGAGCGCGGGCCTGCGCCATGCATCGACGGAGAACGCGCGGTGCGCCGGCACGAAGACGAGCAGCCCGAGCAACAGGCTCACCAGGTAGTAGTGGTTCAGGTAGTTGCTGACGTCGACGAGCTGCACATACGTGAAGGCCACGAAGAGCAGGACGGCCGTCGCCCGATAGAAGAGGCCCGCCGCGAGGAATGCGCCCAGCAGCGCCAGCGCGGCGAACACCAGGTGCATCCACGGCGCGGGCAGCGACGGCACCCAGTCGAAGCCCCAGTAGCTGAAGTGGAACCGGGGGCGCACGAACAGCACGTCCACCCAGCCATAGGCGAGGAAGCGAATCGACGAGACGGTGATGAGCACCCCGAGCGCCACCCGGAACGCCGCCAGCGCCGCGATATCTCGCGGCGCCAGCAACAGCTTCCAGAGGCGCTCGTTTCGGGAGCCGAGGGCCTGCTCAGTCATTGTCCCCTTCGACGGACTGGGGCAGCTCCAGGTCCAGCACCGTGACGAGCTCCGTCTTGAGCACGTCCGTGACGCCCTTGAACGCGTCATGGAGCGCGCGCACGGACGGCTTGTCCTGGGCCAGCGCCTGCTTCAGGTCCTCTTCCTCGATGGTCGCGAAGGCGGCCTCGGCGGCGACGATTCTCTCACGGAGCTTCTGGGCCAGCGCCTCCGCGCCCGCGGCCACCAGCACGTCATCGAAGCCCGTGCCCGTGTAACCCTCACCGCAGCCCTCCGCGAGCAGCCGGAAGCCCCGGACATTGGCGCGCAGGTTCGCCTTCGAGCGGTTCGCGAACTGCGACTCGAGGTGCTCAGGGCACGATTCCGTCGAGCACTCCCGCATGCCCAGGGGACGCGCCAGCTTCAGGTCCTTGCCCTCGCGCTCGAAGTAGAACATCGCGTCGCTCACCGCGTTGAGCGCGGCCTGATTCGTCGGGAACACCGTGTTGCCCGAGCCCGCGGACGCCAACGTGTTGGCGAAGTTGTCCTGGTCCGCCGCCCACGCCTTCACCAACTGCGTGGCTCGCTGATTCACGTCCTGCGCCACCACGAGCGCATAGGCGCGCTTGCGCGTCGCCCGCTCTGTCGGTGACAGCGCCGCCCAGGTGCCCTGCGCGACGATGGGCGAGGTGCCCTGACACGCCGTGTCCTCTCCCTCGTGGAACAGCAGGTACTCCAGCGCGTACAGCCCGCGCCGGCTCACCAGTGACGTCGGGAAACCCGCCGTCTCGTAGCTCTTGCTGACGAGCTGCTCCTCCACCGTGCACCGGCTCACCAGCGGCCACGAATAGACGTTGTCGCGCAGCTCCGCGCCGCCCGCCGCGCTGCGAGGCGCCGCCGGTCCCACCTGCATGACCTCCGCGACCTGCCAGACGTCCATGGCCGCGTGGAACGCCGCGCGCGCCTCCGCCTGCGTCGTGGCATCCGGCTGACCCGCGTACCGCGACACCGCCCCCGTCAGCGCGGTGCTCGCCTCCAGGAACTGCCGCGCCGTCTTCTCCACGCAGGCGCCCGTCGCCTTCAGGAGGTCCGCGCGCGTCGTGTCCGTGCCGCCCGGCCCCGCGTCCTCCTTGCCTTTGTCGGACTCCTTGCAGCCCGGAAGGCAGGTCAGGGCGGTGAGGAGCAGGAGCGCGCTGGTGCGGCGCGCGCGGAGGGGGCCCGGCGACTGGGTCTTCATGAGGGTCTCGATCATCTCGGGGAAGTCAGGGTGCTCAATGCTCGCGCGCTTGACAGCACGTGTGGATCCGTTTTACGAGCCGCACCCTGATTTTGAGAACGATTGTCATTAGCAGATTACGAAATATTGCAGGGAGAGGGGCATACGATGAAGAGCGGGATGCAGCAGCGTAAATCGTTCGCGGGCGTAGCGGTTCTTTCGCTCGCACTGGCGGTGTTCAGCAGCGCCTGTGGCGACGACGACGAGAAGGACCCGCAGAACACGCCGGACTCTGGCACGCCTGACTCCGGAACGCCCGACTCTGGCACGCCCGACTCCGGCACGCCCGACGCGGGCCCGGTGACGACGGTGTCGGACGCCGACATCGCGCTGGCTCGCTTCAACACGGACGGCACCCTGGACACGACGTTCGGCGCCAGTGGCACGACGCGCGTGGACCTGAGCACCGTGGCGGGTGGAACGAAGGACGCCGTGTGGGGTCTGGCGGCGGATGGGACCAACCGGCTCGTCGTCTTCGGCTCGCGCCGTGGCGAGGGTGACCGCGTCGACGCGGACCGCGTGGTGGTGCGCTTCTCGGCCAACGGCGCCCGCGACACGACGTTCGGCACCGAGGGCGTGTACACGCTCAACGTCTCCAACCTGAGCGACGGCGCGCGCCACGGCATCGTCCAGGCGGACGGCAAGATTGTCGCGTCGGGTTACACCAGCCAGCCGACGGGCGCGGGCACGCAGGCGGCCAACCGCATCGTGCTGCTGCGCCTGGATGACGCGGGCAAGGCGGACAACACCTTCGGTTGGAAGGGCGTGGTCAACTCCGCGCCGTTCGGAGCCGTCAACCCCCCCACCAACCCCGAGTGGGGCATGGCGGAGGCGTACGCGGTGGGCCAGTTCAGGGACGGCAGCTACGTCACCACCGGCTACGGCCGCAGCGCGTCCTCCGGCACGGTGGACGTGGTGAACTTCAAGTACTCGGCCACGGGCGAGCGCGACCTGAATTGGGGGTCGAACGGCATCGCCCTGCTGGACCTGGTCAGCGACAACGACCGCGGCCGCAACCTGCTGGTGCTGAACGACGACCGCGTGTGCACGGTGGGCAGTGCGACGCCGGTGGCGCAGAAGATCTCCGCCCTGGTGTTCATGCTGGACAAGAACGGCGCGCGCGACACGACGTTCAATGCGGAGGGCTACAAGCTGTACGACTTCGAGCGTCCGGAGCAGGCGTTCTTCGGCGTGGCGAAGTCCGCGGATGGCAACTGGGTGGCCGCGGCGGGTTACCGCGCCGGTGGCAGCGAGGATGACGACGGCGTGCTGGCCATCATCCCGGTGGGCGGCTCGGGCACCGAGGTCTTCAAGGCGGCGCCCATCTCCGAGACGGACCATGACCGCTTCTGGTCCGTGGCCTTCGACGCGTCCAACCGCGTCTACGTGGCGGGCTTCGTCACCGAGGGCGGCGACAACAAGATGGTGGTGGCGCGTTACACGACGGCTGGCGCGCTGGACACGACGTTCGGCACGGGCGGCGTCGTGAAGCACAACTTCATCGTCGGCAAGACGGAGGAGGCCGTGCGCGGCATCGTCGTGCAGTCCGACGGGAAGATCGTCGTCGCGGGCACGGCCGACAAGTAGTAGCAGCACGGTTTCGAAGCACCCAGTCCTGGAGCCGGGGAGTCGGGTCCCTTCATGGGCCCGGCCACCCCGGCTTCCTGGCGTCTGGCGCAGTGCCACCGCACATCATCGAGACAAGGGCGTACTTCGCAGATGGCATGGTTCAAGGACAGGCTGAGGCGGGCGCGGAGCTGGACGGCTCCGGTGCTCATGGTGGGGTTCGTGTCGTCGTCGGCCGCCCAGTCCGTGCCGGGTGCTCCCAGCGAGGCTGCGACTCCGTCAGAGGCGGCTCCTCCGGTGGCCCCATCGCCCGTTGGACCTGCCGAGGAGCCCGCTCTTCCATCGACGTCCTCTCAGCCAGAGCCCCTCGTCGACGTGCCCGTGCCTTCGGAGTCGGTGGCCACACCCTCGGCGCCGGAGGACGCGCCGCTGGCTCCGGAGCAGGCCGGTAGCGTGCCCGCGCAGGCGCCCACCGCGCCGGACGCGGTGCCCGAGGCGGGGCAGCGGAAGTTCGAGAGCGTGGTGGTGGGGACCTCGGAGACGCGCACGAGCGGCTCGGTCCACATCCTCAAGCCCGCGCAGCTGGAGCGCTACGAGAAGGACGACCCGAGCGCGGTGCTGATGAGCGTGCCCGGTGTCTACGCGCGTGGCGAGGACGGCTTCGGGCTTCGGCCGAACGTGGGCCTTCGCGGCGTGAATCCGGACCGCAGCAAGAAGGTCACCCTGTTGGAGGACGGTGTCCTCTTCGGCCCGGCGCCGTACTCCGCGCCTGCGGCCTACTTCTTCCCGCTCGTCACCCGCATGCAGTCGGTGCGCGTGCTCAAGGGCCCCTCGGCCATCCAGCATGGTCCACAGACTGTCGCGGGCTCCGTCGAGTTCCTCACGCGCGACATCTCCGCGTCGGAGTCCGCGTGGCTGGACATCGCCGGAGGTGGCTACCTGTACGGCAAGGCGCACGGCGTCTTCAGCGCGAGCACCGAGCGAGCGGGCTTCCTGGTGGAAGGCATCCACCTGCGCAGCAATGGCTTCAAGGAGCTCGACGGTGGAGGCACCACGGGCTTCCGGCGCAACGAGTGGATGGCGAAGGCCCGCTACCGCCTGGTGACCGAGGGGGAGATTCGCCAGAGCCTCAACCTCAAGCTGGGCTACTCCGACGAGCTGTCCAACGAGACGTACCTGGGCCTGTCCGACGCGGACTTCCGCGCCAACCCGCTGCGCCGCTACGTCGCCAGCGCGCTGGACCGGATGAAGTGGCACCGCACCCAGGTGGCCCTCAGTCACGTGCTGGAAGCCGGCTCGCTGGCCATCACCACCACGGCCTACCGCAACGACTTCGCGCGCGTGTGGCGCAAGGTGAACCGCTTTGGCGGCGCCGCCATTGCCACCGTGCTCGCGGACCCGACGAGCGCGCGCAACTCCATCTACTACGGCGTCCTCACCGGCCAGCTCGACACGTCGTCGACGCAGGACACGTTGCTCATCGGCCCCAATGACCGCACCTTCGTGTCGCAGGGCCTCCAGAGCGTCGCGCGGTGGACCACGACGACGGGCCCGCTGAGCCACAGCCTGGAGGTCGGCGCGCGCTTCCACTACGACAGCATCGACCGCAAGCACACCGAGGACGCGTACCTCATGGCGGGCGGCGAGCTCGTCTCCGCTGGAGCGCCCACGGCCACCACCGCCGACAACAAGGACGCCACCCACGCCCTCGCGCTGCACGTGACGGATGCCATCGCCTGGGGACCGCTGGTCCTCACGCCGGGCGTTCGCCTGGAGATCATCCGCTCCCGCTCGTATGACCGCATGACGGGGGAGGACACGGACGGCTCGCTCGAGGTGCTGATGCCGGGCCTGGGCGCGTATGGCGCGCTGACGCCGAACCTGGGCCTTTTCGCGGGCGCGTATCGGGGCTTCTCGCCGCCCTCACCGGGCCAGCCCGACGCGGTGAAGCCGGAGAAGAGCATCAACTACGAGTCGGGCGCCCGCTGGACGCGTCGGGGCGAGCGCTTCGAGGTCGTCGGCTTCTTCAACGACTACTCGAACCTCACCGCCATCTGCACCTTCTCCAGCGGCTGTGTGGATGACGACCTGGACCGACAGACGGACGCGGGACAGGCCCACATCTACGGACTGGAGGTCTTCGCGGAGAAGACGTTCCGTCCCGGAGGCGGCGTGACGTTTCCGCTCTCGGCTTCCTACACCTTCACGCGCACGGAGTTGCTCACCGACTTCCGCTCGGCGGATCCGCAGTTCGGCGACGTGAAGGCCGGCGACGAGCTGCCCTATGTGCCCCGGCACCAGGTCTTCGCGTCGGTGGGCATGGAGGGCGCGCTGGGCGGCGTCATCCTGAGCGCGCTCTACATCGACAGCATGCGCGAGAAGGCGGGGCAGGGTGAGGCGGCGCCCGGCGAGCTGACGGACTCCCAGCTCACGTTCGACGTCAACGCGAACTGGAACTTCTCCCGCTGGGGACAGCTCTACTTCAGCGCGCGCAACGTGTTCGACTCGGCGGACATCGTCTCCCGTCGTCCCTATGGCGCGCGCCCCAACGCCCCCCGCACGGTGATTCTCGGCTTCAAGCTGTCGCACTGACGCAAGGACCCCAGGTGCCCCGGAGGAACCCGGCCGGGGCGGGGGAGGGTCAGAGGTAGAAGCGGTCCGTCACGCCGGCGGTGCGCTGGAGGATGGCGCTCCATCCGAGCCACAGCTCGATGCCACTCTTCGCGGTCTCCGACTCGCCCCCCAGCGCGCCGAGCGAGCCCGTGCAGCCCGCGAGCGTGCACAGCCCGGACTCCGTCAGGTGCTCCAGCAGCGCGCGAAGCGTGGGCATGCCTCGTGATTCGAAGCGGTCCGAGACGTCCGCGCGGTTCTCGAAGTAGGGCTCATCCAGCGCGCCCCGCAAGAAGCGCTCGAGTGCCCACCAGAAGAGATACACCTCCGCGCGGCGCCCCGACGCGGTCGCCGCGGCGGCGATGGACAGGCCCTGGTGCACCCGGTCGTAATCTCCGCTGTGCAGGAAGATGACCACCTTGGATGACGCGGGCGCGCTCATGCGGGCCTCATACCGTCCAGCAGTGTCCGCCGTCCATTGAGTCACCGGGGCGGACCGCTCGGGCCCTTTGGCTTGCGCCCGTCCCCCGGCGCTTGCTAGGAAACCCGCGAGCCATCGGGCACTTACACGCCCTGACGGGCACTTGGGACGGGCTGCTTCTCTCATGGTCGAGGACATCACAGCGCGGCGCAAAGACGCTCACCTCGACCTGTGCGCCACCGGTGACGTCGAGCCGGGCGGAAACAGCACCCTCCTGGAGCACGTCCACCTGGTCCACTGCGCCATGCCAGAGATGGCCGTGGAGGACGTGGACCTGTCCACTCCGTTTCTTGGAAAGCAGTTGCGCCACCCGCTGCTCGTCACGGGCATGACAGGCGGCACCGAGCGCGCGGGCGCGGTCAATCGTGACCTCGCATTGCTCGCTGAGCGACATGGTCTGGCGTTTGGTGTTGGAAGCCAGCGCGCCATGTCGGAAGACGTTGCGCGGGCCGCATCCTTCCAGGTGCGGCAGGTCGCGCCCACGGTGGCGTTGCTGGGCAACATCGGGCTCTATCAGGCGGTGCGGCTGGGCGTGGACGGGGTTCGGCGGTTGATGGAGGACATCGGCGCGGACGGCATCGCGTTGCACCTCAACGCGGGCCAGGAATTGACCCAGCCCGAGGGCGACCGGGACTTCCGGGGCGGCTACGACGTGGTGGGGGCGCTGGTGAAGGCCTTCGGCGACCGGCTGCTCGTGAAGGAGACCGGGTGTGGCATCGGTCCGGATGTGGCCCGGCGGCTGGTGGCGCTGGGGGTCCGGAACCTGGATGTCTCCGGCCTGGGCGGCACGTCGTGGGTTCGCGTGGAACAACTTCGGGCGACGGGCGTACAAGCTCAGGTGGGCGCGGAATTCAGCGCGTGGGGAATTCCCACGGCGGCCGCGGTGGCGACGGTGCGCGCGGCCGTGGGGCCGGAGGTTCGGCTGGTCGGCAGCGGCGGGGTGAGGACGGGGCTGGACGTAGCGAAGGTGCTCGCGCTGGGCGCGGACCTGGGCGGAATGGCGCTGCCGCTGTTCCGGGCGCAACAGGCGGGTGGGGTGGAGGCGGCGGAGCAGGCGCTGGCGGTCATCCTGTCGGGATTGCGACAGGCGCTCGTGCTCACGGGAAGCAGAAGCTGCGCTGAGCTGAGGCAGCGGCCGCGGGTGGTGACCGGAGTGTTGAAGGATTGGATTGCGGCGCTATAGCGGCCGTGTGCGTCGACGCAGGAAGAGGGAAGACTCAACATGTCTGAGACGGTGACGTCCCGGCTCTCCGGGTTCCACAAGCTGCCGATGGATGAGCGCCTCGCGCAGCTCGCTCGCATGTTGCGGCTTTCGCCCGCGGACCTGGAGCAGCTTCGCGGCACGGAGGCTTTGCAGCCGGTCCTGGCCAACCAGATGATCGAAAACGCGGTGGGAACCTTCTCCCTGCCGCTGGGGTTGGGACTCAATCTCCAGGTCAACGGGCGCGACTACCTGGTGCCCATGGCGGTGGAGGAGCCGTCGGTGGTGGCGGCGGTGTCGTTCGCCGCGAAGATCGTCCGCGAGGCGGGCGGCTTCATCGCCGAGGCCGACGAGTCGATGATGATTGGTCAGGTCCAGGTGACGCGCTACGGCGACCCGACCGAGGCCACGCAGAAGATTCTGGCGCACAAGGAGCAGCTGCTGGCCCTGGCCAACAGCTTCCATCCCGCGATGGTGGCGCGCGGTGGCGGCGCGAAGGACGTGGAGGTTCGCGTGCTGCCGGCCCCCGAGGGCCCGCGTGGCGAGCCGCTGCTCGTGGTGCACATCCTCATCGACACGCAGGAGGCGATGGGGGCCAACCTCATCAACACCGTGGCGGAGGGCGTGGCGCCGCTCGTGGAGCAGATCACCGGCGGCAAGGTGTACCTGCGCATCCTCTCCAACCTGGCGGACCGACGGCTGGCGCGCGCCACGTGCCGCATCCCCCTGGCGATGCTCGCCGACTTCGAGATGCCCGGTGAGACCATCGCCGAGGGCATCGCCCAGGCCAGCCGCTTCGCGGAGGCGGACCCGTACCGCGCGGCCACGCACAACAAGGGCGTGATGAACGGCATCGACTCGGTGGCCATCGCCACGGGGCAGGACTGGCGCGCGATTGAAGCCGGCGCGCATGCGTTCGCCTGCCGTGGCGGTCAGTACCGCCCCCTGTCGACGTGGTACCTGGAGGAAGGTCACCTGGTGGGCCGCATCGAGCTGCCCATGGCGCTGGGCCTGGTGGGCGGCCCCATCAAGGTGCACCCCGGCGTGCAGATGGCGCTGAAGCTCCTGCGCGCCTCGAGCGTGCGTGAGCTGTCCATGGTGTTCGCGGCGGTGGGGCTGGCGCAGAACTTCGCGGCGCTCCGGGCGCTGGGCAGCATTGGCATCCAGAAGGGCCACATGGCGCTGCACGCGCGCTGCGTGGCGGTGACGGCGGGCGCGCGCGGTGACTGGGTGGAGAAGCTCGCGGACCTGCTGGTGAAGGCGGGTCACGTGAAGGTGGAGAAGGCCCGGGAGATTCTCGCCAGCCTGTCCGCCGAGGACGCCGCTGCCGCCACTGGCACGACACTCTGAGCGCCGTGGCCACCCAGTCCTCCCTGTCCACGTTCGGCGCCGGCAAGGTCATCCTGCTGGGCGAGCACAGCGTCGTGTACGGCCATCCCGCGCTGGCGGGTCCGCTGTCGCAAGGCGTGAAGGCTCGCGGCGTGCCGTCCAAGAAGTGTCAGCTCTCCCTGCCGTCCACGCTGAGCCGGGGACAGCGGGCGCTGCTCACCCTGGCCTTCGCGCGCGCGGCGAAGCTGGTGGGCGAGCCTCCGGTGAAGGTGTCGTTGGACCCGGAGCTGCCGCTGTCCGTGGGGCTGGGCAGCTCCGCCGCGCTGTCCGTGGCGTGCGCGCGGCTGTTGCTGCTGGCGGCGGGCAAGGAGGCCACGCCGCGAGAGGCCGCGCGGGTGGCGTGGGAGATGGAGCAGGAGTTCCACGGCACGCCTTCCGGGGTGGACCACACCACCAGCGCGGAGGAGCGGCTGTTGCTCTATCGCCGGACGCCCAACGCGGCGGCGGTGGGGCGCGGCAGGACGGTGGAGAGTCCCCGTCCGCTCAAGGTGGTGGTGGCGCTGGCGGGTGAGCGCAGTCCCACGAAGAAGACGGTGGCGGCGCTGCGGGAGCGGCAGGCGCGGTGGCCCGAGCGCTACCGGCGGCTCTTCACGGAGATGGGGCGGCTGGCGTCGGAAGGCGCGAAGGCGGTGGAAGCCGGAGACTTGGAGGCGCTGGGTGACGCGATGAACGTCAACCAGGGCCTGCTGGCGGCGCTGGGCCTGTCCTCGCCGCCGCTGGAAGAGATGGTGTATCGACTGCGTGGCCTGGGGGCGCTGGGCGCCAAGCTCACCGGAGCGGGTGGGGATGGTGGGGCCGTGGTCGGTCTGTTCCTCGAACCGGAGGCCGCGGTGGTCCAGCTCACCCGACTCGGTGTGCGCTGCTTCAGCAGCCAGCTCGCGGGTCCGCGAGCGCCGTGAGTGTTCCCATGAAAGCCACTGCCCTGGCGCATCCCAACATCGCCCTCGTGAAGTACTGGGGGAAGCGGGACGACGCGCTCATCCTTCCACACCAGTCCAGCCTGTCGCTGACGCTGTCGCCGCTGTCGGTGACGACGACGGTGGAGTTCGGCGTCCCGACTGACACGGTGGAGATCAACGGCCACACGTCCAAGGGCAGCGAGCGCGAGCGCGTGTTGCGCCTGCTGGAGTCGGTGCGCGCCCAGACGAAGGACGCGCTGGGGCCGGCGAAGGTCGTCTCGCGCGGAGATTTCCCCATGGCAGCGGGGCTCGCGAGCAGCGCCGCGGGCTTCGCGGCGCTCGCTGTCGCGGGACGCGCGGCTGCGGGCCTGCCGTCCGACGCGAGGGCGGCGAGCATCCTGGCGCGGCTGGGCAGCGGCTCCGCGTGTCGCAGCGTGGAGGGTGGCTTCTGCGAGTGGCAGCGCGGCGAGCGCCCGGACGGAGACGACAGCTTCGCGGTGCAGCGCTTCGACGCGGCGCACTGGCCGGACCTGCGCATGGTGGTGGCGGTGCTGGACCGGGGCGAGAAGGACGTGAAGTCGCGCGACGGGATGAAGCAGACGGTGGAGACCAGCCCGTACTACCCGGCCTGGGTGCGTGACGCGGAAGAGGAAGTGCCGCGTGCCCGCGCGCACATCGCCCGGAGGGACTTGCAGGCGCTGGGGGAGCTGTGTGAGCGCAACGCGTGGCGGATGCATTCCACGTCGCTCGCGGCCGACCCACCGCTCTGCTACCTGAACGCGGGGACGCTGGGCCTCATCCAGCACCTGCGCGAGCACCGCAAGAAGGGCATCCCCGTCTGGTTCACGTTGGACGCGGGCCCCAACCCGGTGCTGCTGACGGACGCGGCGAACGAAGTCGCGGCGGAGGCGCTGGCCCGCGCGTGTGGCGCGCTGGACGTGATTCGCTGCGTGCCGGGCGGGGACGCGGTGCTCAAGCAGGAGCACCTGTTCTGATGGAGCGCGCCCTCTCCGCACCGGGCAAGCTGTTCGTCTCCGGCGAGTACGCGGTGCTGTGGGGCGGGGTGGCGCGAGTGGCCGCGGTGGCGCCTCGCACCGCGGCCTATGTGCGGCGGCGCGAGGATGCGCGCGTGCATGTCTGCCTGGAGGAAGGGTCGCTGGGCGGCAGCGTGACGCCTCGGGGCGTGCGCTGGGAGCGCGAGGTGCCCGCGGGCTTCTCCTTCGTGGCGCGCACGCTGGACGAGGCGCTCCGAGCGCACGGCCGCGCGAGCCAGGGCTTCGACTTCGCGGTGGCGCCCTCGGCCGTGGGGCCCAACGGGCAGAAGCTGGGCATGGGCGGCAGCGCGTGCGCGACGGTGCTGGCGGCCGAGAGCGCGCGTTATGTGCTGGAGGAGCGCTACGACGCACTGAAGCTGGCGTTGCTGGCGCACACGCAGGGGCAGGGCGGCAAGGGCAGCGGCGGGGATGTGGCGGCGAGCTTCGCGGGGGGCGTGCTGCGCTATCGGCGCTATGACGTGACGCCCCTGGTCGACGCGAGCAACGGCGGACGGCTGAGCGCGGCGCTGACGGAGTCGGCCTCCGTGGACGTGTGGCGACTGCCCGTGCCCCGGGTGTCCATGGCGTATGCCTTCACGGGCGAGAGCGCGTCCACGCGCGTGCTGATTGGCCAGGTGGAAGCGCGGCTGGAGGCGGCGGGGCGCCAGGCCTTCGTCGAGCGCTCCAACGTGGTGGGGCAGGTGATGGAAGATGGTCTCGCGGGCTGGGACTTCCGAGGCTTCTCCGAGGCCGTGAAGGCGCAGCACGCGCTGCTGTTGGAACTGGGCCCGCTGGAGACGGAGGGCATGCGCCGCGTGCTGTCCATGGCGGCGGCCTACGGCTGCGTGGGCAAGCTGTCCGGCGCGGGGGGCGGCGACGGCTGCATCCTCTTCGCACCGGACGCGGAGGCTCGCGCCGAGCTGTGCAAGGGACTGGAGTCGCGCGGCTTCCACACGCTGCTGCTGGAGGCCGAGCAGGGCGTCCGGGGCGAGACGCAGGTGGATGCGCGGCTGCGTGCCTGGGTGGACGCGCTCGTCTGAGTCACGCGACGCCCCTCGTCCTCGCTCACTCACTCACGAGCGAGACTGGGGCATTGGCTCCGTTCAGAACATGTGGCCGAAGGTGATGTAGATGCGCTGGCGGCCCGTCTCGGTGGAGCGGGCGTAGTCCATGCGCACCACGGCGGCGCGCCGGGTGAGGCGCAGGCCGCCGCCGATGCCCGGGTGCCACTCGTGCCACTTCCCGTCCGTCACGCCCGGGTGCCACACGCGCCCCAGGTCCAGGAACATCACCGCGCCAACCTTCATGCTCTTGCCGAACACCTGCATCTGCGCGGCCTGGAAGCGCAGTTCCGTGTTGCTGAACGCCTTGATGTTGCCGGAGAAGCGGTTGCGCTCGATGCCGCGCACGCTGCTCATCCCGCCGATGCCCTCCGACACATTCACGCCGCCCGTGTTGCTCCATTCGAAGAACGGCACGTCGCCGAAGAGCATGTCCAGCGTGAGCCGCTGCGCCAGCGTCAGCCGTGACGACAGCCGCAGGTATCGCCGCTCGCTCAAGGTGATGCCCACGTACTGATAGCGGCTGCCCGTCGCCTGGCCTGACACGCGCAGCGCAAGCTCCTCCACGCCGCCCTCCAGCGGGTCCGTCTCGTCGTCGCGTGTGTCCCACAGCGCGCCCACGAGGAGCTGGCCGGTGGAGCCACCCTCGATGCCGATGGGCTGCTGCTGCGTCAGCATGGACTGGTCTTCCGCGCTCACGCTCGTGTTGCGCCACGCGTAGCCCACGTAGGACTGGAGTGGATGCGTGGGACCGAAGGGCCGGCCACGAAGGCGCAGCCACGCGCCGGGCGAACCCTTGTCGAACGTGAAGCGCTCGTTGTCCAGGTCACCCTTGAAGTCCGGCGCCGACTGGTTGCCCGCGCCGAAGAAGGGGCTGCGCAGCTCCCTGCGGTACTCGAGCCCTGCCTCCAGGCGAAGCGGTCCGATGAGGCGCGGCCCGTCGTAGCGCAGGTAGTGGCTCTGCACGCCTCGGCTGCTGAAGAGCACCTGCGCGCCGATGCCGTGCGCGTACGGCGTCTTGCCGGGGCCGTACAGGTAGATGCCGCCCACCGCGCCGTAGCTGATGCCGTGGTCCGAACTGAACGTCATCATCGGCAGCGCGATGATGTCCGAGCCGGAGTCCGTCTTCGCGGGAGCCAGCCCAGGCGCCGGCCGGGCAGGCGGCGTCACCGGAGCGGCACTCAGGAGGGCGAGGAGGACAGCGGGAATGATCATGGGGACCGTGGTGACGCCTCTCTGAGTCGGATCCATCCCGACTGAAGGACGGCGCTACCTGCCCGCCTGCTTTCCAGGAGGGCTGCCTTCGACTGAAGGCGGCCGTCCCCCCAAGTGCTCATTTTGCCTGCCGAAGGAGGGGAGGCGTCAACGTGAGTGGAGTCATTACCCCAGCTTCATGGATGTGGGCCCACGGACTTGCGCGGAGGGTGCGCTCGAAAGTTCCGCCCGCAGCGGCGCATCGGCGCCGGAACCTCTTGATTGTCCATTTAGACGGGGTGCCGAAGGCCCTGCTGGATGAGGCGATTGTCGCCGGGAAGATGCCGTTCTTCTCACGACTCATCCGCTCGGGGGCGTTTCATCTGGAGGACGCCTTCTGGGGCGCGCCCACCTCCACGCCCTACTTCCAGGCGGGCTTGCTGTACGGCATGCGCGAGTCGAACCTGCCTGCCTACTCCTGGTACGACCGGGAGCTGGGTCGCAAGGTGCAGATGAACGTGCCCTCGGACGCGCTGGAAATCGATCAACGGTTGCGAGGCGCGGGGCGCGACAGCCTGCTGGATGGCGGTGGCCACGGGTACTTCTCGCTGTTTCGCGCGGGCGCGGACAACGCGCTGAGCATGAGCACGCTGGGCAGCTTCAAGCTGATGTCGCGCTCGCTCTCCTACGAGCTGATGGGTTTGTCGGCCGGTCGCACGCGGGGCGCGTGGGACTTCCTGCGCTCGTTCGGAATGGACACGTGGCAGTCGGCGCGCGAGGTGGTCCGCTGGTCTCGCGCCCTCCACGACTGGCGCCACGAGCAGTCCTTCCTGCTCAGTCGCGTGCTCTTCCAGCGTCTGGGCTGGAGCTTCGCGCACACCAAGGCCCTGGTGGACATGGTGCGCGGCGTGCCCGCCATCTACCTCGTCTTCGGCAACTACGACGAGGTGGCCCACCGCCGCGGGCCCCGCTCGGAGATCGCGCTGGCGGAGCTGCACCGGGTGGATGCGTACCTCTCGGAGCTCTACGCCATGGCGCGCTCGGTGGAGCGCCCCTACGACGTCGTCATCCTCTCGGACCACGGACACGTGGACAGCCTTCCGCTGGAGCAGCGCCAGGGCGTTCGACTGGAGTCCATGTTGTTCGAGGGCGCTCACGTCCCGCTGTCCGACGACGTGGCGCGGGGCCTGTGTGAGGGACGTTCTCTGCCCGAGCCGGACACCGTCGCGCGCGCGCCTTTCAAGCCCGTCGTCGTCGAGTGCGGCAACTTCGCCCATGTCTATCTCTCCGGCGAGAGCGAGCCGCTGGAGGCGAGGACGCTGCTGGCGCGGCATCCGGAGGTGCTGGCGCGCGCCACGCGGAGCCCGGACATCGGCATCGTCGCGATGCGCCGGGGGAACTCCGCGGTGGCCGTGGTTCGCGGTGGCGTCTACGGCCCGGATGAAATGGAGCGCGCGCCCCTGGCACCCGAGTACAGCCGCCGCGCGGTGGCGGACTTCCTCAGGGGCCTGCCGGCGATGAAGACGGCGGGAGACCTGGTCCTCTTCGGTGAGGCGGTGCGGCGCGGAGGCACCGTGGGCTTCGCGTGGGAGTTCGGCTCGCACGGCGGGCTGACGCGCACGGAGGCCAACAGCCTGGTGTGCTGGCCCGCGGACGCGCCCGTGGACCTGTCCGGTCTGGGCCACTGCGCGGACCTCCACGAGCGGCTTGCGGAAGCCTACCTGGAGCCCGCGCTCCGACTGCGGTGGGTCCAGTGAAGCAGGACCCCGTTCGGTCCACGACGGGCAGGTGGCCCAGTCCCTCGGCTCGCGGCGTCAGCGTGCCCAAGGTGCTGCTCGCCGTGCTGGGGCTGGCGCTGTCCGTCGTCCTGCTCTCCACGGCGTTCTTCCGGTGGCACCTTCAAGGCCCGGGGCCACTGCTCGAGCCGCGCTTCCCCCTGGACGAGTTCCTGAGGGACCTGCCCGGCCACCTCGTGTGGCTGTTGCCCTTCGTGCTGCTCCAGGCCTCCATCATCCCGCTGCGCGCGGTGCAATGGCAGAGCACCTTGCGCAAGCGAGTGCCCTTCCGCGAGCGCTACCACCTGGTCGCCATTGGCGCCTTCGTCCACAACGCGCTGCCGGGGAAGCTGGGCGACATCCTCCGCTCGTTCCTCCTGTCGCGCACCGAGCGCATTCCCTTCCTGCGCTGCCTGGGCACCGTCGGCGTCTGCAAGCTGATGGAGTTCGCCGCGCTGATGTTGCTGGTGACGCTCTCCCTCTTGGGGCCCTTCGGCGCCACGCTCTCTCGCTTCCAGGGGCAGCTCAAGGTGGCGGTGTCCCTGTGCGTGGGATTGGTCGCCCTCGTCGTGCTGCTGGCCCACTGGTCCGCGCCGCTGGCGAACTCGCTGCACCGCCGTCACCGCTTCCCGCGCCTGGAGGGCCTCCTCCATCACGTCAGCGACGGCCTGGGCTCGGCGCGCTCCTTCCGGGGCATGGGCAAGGTGCTCTTCTTCTCGGTGGGCCCGGTCCTGGCGTCCGCGCTGGCCTACGGACTGGCGCTGCACGGCATTGGAATCCAGGGGGGCCTCTTCGCGGGGGCGGTGATGCTGGGGGCCATCTCCCTGGGACAGGCGCTCCCGGGTGTCCCGGCCGGCATGGGCATCTACTACTTCGTGACGAGCTGGGCGGCCCGCAGCCTGGGGGCCTCGCCGGAGGACGCGGCGGCCTTCGCCACGCTCACCCACCTGGGGACGGTGCTCAGTCAGGCCGGAGTGGGGGCCATCTCCGTCTACGTCCGGAAGATTCGAATCAGGGACTTGCGCAAGGGAGGCAGCCTGGCGCGCGAGGCGGCGCACCACGTGGCCCACGAGTCCGTCGAGCCGGCGCCACCGTGAGCGCGCGGGGGCAATCCGAGCCCTGAAAAGCGAAAAGGGGCCCTGGTTTGAAACCAGGACCCCTTCTCAACTTTGTGCCCAGGAGAGGACTCGAACCTCCATGCCCTTGCAGGCGCTAGACCCTGAATCTAGTGTGTCTACCAATTCCACCACCTGGGCAGGTGGTTCCTCGCGGCGCTGCGGCGTTGCTGCGATGGGGCGGACATATAGAAGTCCTGCCCCGCGCCGTCAAGAACTACGTAACAAGCTCACTTCTTCAGCGGCCATTTCCCCTCGGCTTCGAGGGCGCGGCGGATGACGGGGTTCTCATCCATGAACGCGGTGAGGGACTCCTCGGTGATCTCCACCGTGACGTCCTCCTGGCTGACCTCCGTCTGGCAGCTCAACCGCGAGTACGGGCGCACGTCGAACCCCATGTCCAGCCGGTCCGCCTCCGCGTCCGATTGCTCGCTCAGCGAGTCGAGGCCCTTGCGCACCCAGATGTGACAGGTGGAGCAGCCGCAGACACCGCCACAGCTATGGCCCACCTGGGCCCCGCCCTGCTCGGCCGCGTCCAGGAGGATGGTCCCCGGGGGCACGTCCACGCTGACCTCGGCCAGGGGGCTCTTGAAAATCACCTTGGGCACGTCAGTAGTCCTCCACCGACTGGCCGGCCACCACCTGGGTGATGGCCTGGTTCATCACCCGCTCGATGAAGGGGCGGCACGTCTCGTCCAGCGCGTGCACGGCCTCCTTCAGCTTCAGGTAGTCGTTGCCCTGGGCCGTCTCGCGCACCTTCGCGAGGGCCGCGTCGATGGCGGCCCGCTCGTCGCCCTGGACCAGCGCGCCGTGCTCGCGCAGCTGCCGGTCCGCCTCGGCCAGCACGCGCTCGGCGTCCACGCGCTGCTCGCGCAGCTGCCGGGCCTGGATGTCGTCCTCGGCGTACTCGATGGAGTCGAGCAGCATCCGCTCGATTTCATCCTCCGTGAGGCCGTGGCTCGGCGTGACGGTGATGGACTGCGCGGCTCCGGTGCTCTGCTCCTTCGCGGAGACGGAGAGGATGCCGTCGGCGTCCACCTGGAAGCGCACTTCCACGCGCGCCATGCCCGCCGCCAGCGGAGGGATGCCGGAGAGGGTGAAGCGCGCGAGGCTGCGGTTGTCCTCCACCAGCTCGCGCTCACCCTGCACCACGTGCACGTCCAGGCCGGTCTGCCCGTCCTTGAACGTGGTGAACACCTGCGCCGCCGCCGTGGGGATGGTGGAGTTGCGCTGAATCAACTTCTCGGTGATGCCGCCCATCGTCTCCAACCCGAGCGACAGCGGAATCACGTCCAGCAGCAGCACCTCGTCCTGCCGGTCCTCGTTGGTGAGCAGGTCCGCCTGCACCGCCGCGCCCAGCGCCACCACCTGGTCCGGGTCGATGTCGCCCAGGGGCTCGCGGCCGAACATCTCCGCCACGAAGCGCCGCACCGCGGGCACGCGCGTGGAGCCGCCGACGAGGATGACGCCGTCCAGCTCCCCGGCCACCACGCCCGCGTCCTTCAGCGCCCGACGGCACACGAGCCCCGTCTTGTTCACCAGCGGCTGAATCCACGCGTCGAAGTCCGCGCGCTTCACCGTGTGCGACTGGCCACCCACGGTGACGGTCGCCTCGGGCGCGTCGGTGAGGGCCTCCTTCGCCTTGCGCGAGGCCGCCAGCGTCTGGGCCACGAGGGAAAGGGAGGGCTCGGTGATGCCGAGCGCCTGGAAGACCTGTGACGCGATGGCCCGGTCGAAGTCGTCGCCACCCAGCGCGGAGTCGCCGCCGGTGGACTTCACCTCGAACACACCGTCCACCAGCTTGAGGATGGAGATGTCGAAGGTGCCGCCGCCCAAATCGTAGACGGCGAAGGTGCCCTGGCTGCCCTTGTCGAGTCCGTACGCCAGCGCCGCCGCCGTCGGCTCGTTGAGCAGCCGCAGCACCTCCAGACCCGCGAGCCGGCCCGCGTCCTTGGTGGCCTGGCGCTGGGCGTCGTCGAAGTACGCCGGCACGGTGATGACGGCCTGCTCCACCTTCATGGAGAAGTGGGCCTCCGCGCGGCGCTTCAGCGCACGCAGGATTTCGCCCGAGACTTCAATGGGCGTCACCGGGTTGCCGCCGGCCACGTCGAAGCGCACCACGTTGGCGCCGGGCGCGAACTTGTAGTGCCCCAGCTTGCGCGTCTCCGCGTCGTCGGGGCCGCGTCCCATGAAGCGTTTCACGGAGGAGATGGTGTCGGTGGGGTGCTCGCCAGCCAGGGCGCGCGCGCGCGCGCCGGTGACCACTCCGCCGTCCTTGCCGTAGTGAACGACGGAGGGCAGCAGGAGCGAGTCGCCCTCGTCCACCGGGACGCAGCGGGGCTTGCCCTGCGCCACCGCGGCGACGAGTGAGTGCGTGGTGCCCAGGTCGATGCCCACGGCCTGGCCCTTGGGCTTCAGCGGGTCGTGGATCTGCAGGTAGCCGTTCTTGCTCACGACAGACTTTCCTCCTCGAACGCGTCCACCTGCTCGAGGAAGCGCGTGAAGTAGCGCACCCGCCCCAGCGCGTGCGATGCCTTTCTCACCTGGGCCGGCGCTTCCTCCGCTGGCCCCCCACCTTCCAGGGCCCTGAGGACACCGGCCGCCTCGTCGAGCGCCGCCTTGCTCCGGCCCCGCACCTGGCTGCCCATGGCCTGCACGCGGGCCAGGTCCTTCTTCTCCATGGCCCCGTCGAGCGCCTCGCGCAGCTCCATGACCTCCTCGAGGAACTCCAGGGGCATGTCCTTCTGCGCGCCCGCGTCCTCGCGGTCCAGGTCCACCCCGTGCAACTTCAGGAGGTAGAAGGCGCGGCGCACCGGGTCCTTCAGCGTCTTGAAGGCCTCGTTGAGGGCAGTCGTCCCCTCCAGGGCCTTGAGGCGCTCGCGCGCGTCGGCCTGGGCCATGCGGTCCGGGTGCAGCTGGAGCGAAAGCTCGCGGTACTGCTTCTCCAGCGCGGGCACGTCCACGTCATAGGCGCGCGGCAGCCCGAAGACGTCGAAGTGGGTCCTCACTCGGTGTGCTCCATGGGGGTGTGGGGCGGACAAACGAAAGGGGCCCGGCGGCTGGCCGGACCCCGCGTGACGGTGTCCCTTCCGGAAGGGAAGGGACGGGGACTGTCCCCACTCAGACGGAGAAGCTCTCTCCGCAGCCGCAAGCGGCCTTGATGTTGGGGTTGTTCAGCTTGAAGCCGGAGGCCATGAGCGTCTGCTCGAACACCAGCTCCGTGCCAATGAGGTACAGGTAGCTCTTCGGGTCCACGAAGACGCGCACGCCGTCCCGCTCGAAAATCTTGTCGCGCTCGCGGGACTTCTCGGACCACTCCATGGAGTACTGGAGGCCCGAGCACCCGCCGCCCTTCACGGCCAACCGCAGGCCCGCCTCGGGCGTCTGCCGCTGCTCCAGCAGCTCCTTCAGCCGGGCCACGGCGCTGTCCGCCACGACGATGCCCTTGGGAGCGGGCTTGGCCACGGGCGCGGGGCCAGGCACCGGGCTCTGCGTCGTCTGCTGGGTCGCCTGTTCGCTCATGGTTTCGCCTCCTGGAGTCGTGAAGTTCGCCGTACCAACAGCCCTTAGGATGCCTGGGCCTTGCGCGCGGCGCGCTTCTTCTTGAAGTCCTCGATGGCCGCCTTGATGGCGTCCTCGGCGAGGACCGAGCAGTGGATCTTCACCGGCGGCAGCGACAGCTCCCGGGCCACGTCCTTGTTGGAGATGGTCATCGCCTGGTCCACCGTCTTGCCCTTCACCCACTCGGTGACGAGCGACGAGGAGGCGATGGCGGACCCGCAACCGAACGTCTTGAAGCGCGCGTCCTCGATGAGCCCGTCGTCGGAAATCTTCAACTGCAGGCGCATCACATCGCCGCACGCCGGAGCCCCCACGAGGCCCGTGCCCACGTTCGGGTCTTCCTTGTCCATCGTCCCGACGTTGCGGGGGTTCTCGTAGTGGTCGATGACCTTGTCGCTGTAAGCCATGCCAACTCCTTCAACGGATGCTTCTCACCAAAGGTTCCGGGGAGCAATGCCCACCGGTCGAGGGGCCATGCGCCCCGCTGATTGCCTGGAAAGACGCGCTAATGCGCCGTCCACTCGATGCTCTTGAGGTCGATGCCTTCCTTGGCCATCTCGTAGAGGGGGCTCATGTCGCGCAGCTTGCGGACCTTGTCCACGACCAGGTTGACGACGAAGTCGACCTCCTCCTCGGTGGTGAAGCGGCCCAGGCCGAAGCGGATGGAGCTGTGCGCCAGCTCCTCGTCCACGCCCAGCGCGCGCAGCACGTAGGAGGGCTCCAGCGAGGCGGACGTGCACGCGGAGCCTGACGACACCGCGACGTCCTTGATGCCCATCATCAGGGACTCGCCCTCGGCGTGAGCGAAGGAGATGTTGAGGTTGCCCGGCAGCCGGTGCTCCAGCGAGCCGTTGAGCACCGTCATGTCCAGCGCGTCGGTGAGCCCCTTCCGGAGCTTCTCGCGCAGGCGGAGGATGCGGGCGGCCTCGTCGGCCAGCTCCTCGCGGGCAAGCTGCGCCGCGTGGCCGAAGCCGACGATGGCCGCGACGTTCAGCGTGCCGGAGCGCATGCCGCGCTCATGGCCGCCACCGTCGATGAGGGGGGCGATGCGCACGCGCGGCTTGCGGCGCACGTACAGCGCGCCAATGCCCTTGGGGCCGTACATCTTGTGCGAGGTGATGGAGGCCAGGTCGACCTTCATCGACTCCACGTCGAAGGGCACCTTGCCGATGCCCTGCACCGCGTCGCAGTGGAAGAGGATGCCCTTCTTGCGGCACAGCGCGCCAATCTCCGCGACGGGCTGCACCACGCCAATCTCGTTGTTGGCGAACATGATGGAGACGAGCACCGTCTTCGGCGTCATCGCCTCCTCGAGCTTCTCCATGCTCACCCGGCCGTCCTGCTCCACGTCCAGGTACGTCACGCGCGCGCCACCGGTGGGCATCTCCGCCCACTTCTTGTAGGTCGCGTCGTTCTCCAGGTCGTGCTTCGCGGCCAGCTCCGCCACGTCCTCGGGCGACACGTCGCGCTCGGCCAGCTGCCCCAGGCGCAGGAGCTTCAGCTCGTCCAGCCGCTCCTGGCGCACGCGCTCCAGGCGCTTGCAGGTGTCCAGGATGGCCTTGTGCTCGGTCTTCAGGGTGATGATGTGGTCACCCTTCGACTTGTAGTACTCGATGACGCCCTTGATCGCGAGGTTGTCGGACTCGGTGGCGCCAGAGGTGAAGACAATCTCCTGGTCCGTCGCGCCGATGAGCTCGGCCACCTGCTGGCGGGCCTTCTTCACGGCGGCTTCGGCCTTCCAGCCGAACACGTGGTTGCGGCTGGACGCGTTGCCGAAGTCCTCGCGCAGGTACGGGAGCATCACTTCCAACACACGCGGGTCCAGCGGCGTGGTGGCGTGGTTGTCCATGTAGATCGGCAGCTTCAGCATCGCTTCCCACACCTTCCTGAAGGGGCTTACGACTGCCCCCGCACCCCGGCGCCACCCAAGGGGCGCGCTGCGGCGGGCATACACCGTCACACATGAATGTGGACCGGACTGGTCAATTATAAAATCGGGTGCCCTCGGGTCAAGCGAACATAAGGCGGACGAGAGACCTGCCGGGACTGGCCGGATGGAGGGGATGTCGGCGGTGGAACGGCTGGGCCAGGGTGGATCAGTCCCAGGTGCGCCGTCCTGGAGCGGGGTGCTCCGAAATGGCGCGGTACCCTGGCTACTGTCGCCTGTAAGCGTCTGATTTCCCGTGGGGTCCGCGCTGGCTGGGGGGCTGCAACCTGGGGGGTCCATCAGGAGGCAGGCATGAGCGCGAACGCGAAGCAGACGGCCCGGTCGAGGGAGCAGGCGGAGTCCACGGAAGCCGGTCGGACGCAGCTGGTCCGGGTGGAGGGAGGCTCCGGGGGGATGGAGCGCAACCGGTACTCGGACGGCTGGCGCGCGGGGAAGCCGGCGGAGGACCCGGAGAAGGTGAAGCGCTGGGGCCTCATCACCGCGCGGCCCAGCGAGTTCCTCGTCCACATGCGTCGAGGCCGCGTGCGCGACGTCAGCGGTCAGGGGGCGAGCTGCTTCAAGCTGCCGGGTGACTCGGTGGCGATTGTCCCCACCAGCATCCAGCGGCTCCAGTTCACCGCGGACCAGGTGACGAGCGAGAAGGTGGGCGTGCAGGTGACGGGCCTCGCGGTGTACCGAATCGCCGACCCGCTGGTGGCCTTCCGCATGCTCAACTTCTCCTTTCCGGAGCGGGCGCAGGAGAAGCTGGCGGAGCTCTTGCGGGAGATGTTCGTCGGCGCGGCGCGGCGCCTCGTCGCCAACCTCTCCATCGAGGAGTGCCTGTCGCGGCGCAAGGAGGGCATCGCCGCGGAGCTGATGCGCGAAATCGGGCCCGTGCTCGCGGGCCGGGGTCGGCTGGAAGACTCGGTGGACGCGGGCTGGGGCGTGCTGCTGGACACGATTGAAATCCAGGACGTGCGCGTCCTGTCGTCCACCGTCTTCGAGAACATGCAGGCGCGCTTCCGTCGCGAGCAGGAGCGGCAGGCGCGCGAAGCGGAGCTGGCCAAGGAGCGCTTCGTCCACCGCGAGGAGACGGAGGCCGAGCGGCAATTGAACCTCCAGCGACTGGAGGCCGAGGACGAGGTCCGCCAGCGCAAGCAGACGGCGGACGAACAATCCCAGTTGGAGACGCTGTCGGTGGCCGCGCGCGTGGCCGAGGCGAAGCTGGCCCAGGAGCGCACGCTGAAGCAGGAGCAGGTCACCGTGGAGCGCGAGGTGGCGCTCACCAAGCTGGCCGCCGAGCAGGAGGTCCGTCAGAAGAAGCAGGTCTCCGACGAGCAGGCCAAACTGGAGACGCTCAACGCCGAGGCGCGACTGGCGGAGGCGAAGATTGTCTCCGAGCGGGCGCTCGCGACGAGCCGCGCGCAGGTGGACATGGAGAAGCTGGCGCGCGAGCAGGAAACCGAGGTGGCGCGCGCGCGCATCGCCCTGGAAACGCTCAAGCGCGAGCAGGACGCGGACGTGGGCCGCGCGAAGCTGGAGCTGGAGAAGCAGAAGCTGGCGCAGGAGGCCGAGGCCGCGCAGGCGAAGTTCGAGCTGGTGCGCCTGCAGCGGGAGCAGGAAGCGGAGAACGCCCGCGCGCAGATGGAGCTGGAGCGGCTGCGCCGCGAACAGGAGCAGACGGCGGCGAGTCACGAGGGACAGCTGGCCGAGCAACTCCAGGAAGTGGAGAAGCTCAAGGCCCAGCTCCAGGTGGTGCAGTCCCGGCGCTCCATCGCCGAGGCGGAGGTCGCCATCGCCGAACTGGAGGTGCGACGGGAGAACGCGCGCCAGGGGCTGGAGCTGTCGCGAGCCCGCGCGCTGCGCGACATCGAGAACACCATCAGTCCGGAGGTCATCCAGATGACGCTCGCGCAGCAGCTCCCGCTGGTGGCGGCGGCCTTCCAGCAGAAAATGGGCGAGGTTCACGTCACGGCGGTGGATGGAGCGAATCCCTTTGGTTACATCGCCGCCGCGGTGGAGGGCGTCATGGGGCTGGCGCGCTCCGCGGGCTTGAAGGTGCCCGCTTCCTCGCTTGCCCCCACGGCGCAGTAGCCCGCTGACCGGGGCCTGCGTATACAAGGCAGGCCCTTTCGGGAAGACGGAGTGAAGCGCGCATGAATGCCAAGAAGCTGGGATTGATGGCCGTGCTGGCCGGCGTGGCGGTGGCCGTGGTGCCGTGGCTGCTGCCCACCGGGCCGAGCACGGAGCTCGACGCGGCGCGTTTCCTCGAATCCGGCAGCCTCTTCGTGGGCGCGGCCGTCGTCTTCGGCGGCGGTCTGCTCACCGCGCTGACGCCCTGCGTCTACCCGCTCATCCCGATTACGGTGTCCGTCTTCGGCGCCCGCAAGGCGGACAGCCGGGGCAAGGCGCTGCTGCTCACCACGTCCTACATCGTCGGCATGGGGGTGGTGTTCAGCGCGCTGGGCATCCTCGCGGCGAAGACGGGGCAGGCGTTCGGTTCGATGCTGGGGCACCCGGCGGTGGTGACGGGGCTGGCGGTGTTCCTGCTGCTGCTCGCCTCGTCCATGTTCGGCGCGTTCGAGCTGGCGCTGCCGTCGAGCCTCCAGACGCGGCTGAACTCGGTGGGCGGCGCGGGCGTGGCGGGCGCATTCCTGATGGGCAGCGTGTCCGGGTTCCTGGCGGCGCCGTGCACGGGTCCGGTGCTGACGGGCCTGTTGGCCTTCGTGGCGAAGACGGCGAACACGACGCTGGGCGCTTCGTTGCTGTTCATCTACGCGCTGGGCATCGGCGTGCCGTTCTTCGTCCTCGGCGTGTCCACGGTGCGGCTGCCCAAGAGCGGCGTGTGGATGGAGTGGGTGAAGAGCGTGCTGGGCATCGTCCTCGTCGCGCTGGCCTTCAGCTACCTGAAGGACGCGTCGCCCTGGGCGCGCGGCGTGGTGAAGATGCTGGGCGCGGAGCTGGGCCGGGTGCCGGGCGCGGCCGTGGCGGCCGGGCTGGCGGTGGTGGGCGTGCTGGTGGGCGCAGTGCACCGCTCCTTCAAGGAGGGCGCGCGGGAGTTCTCGTTCAAGGCGTTCGGCGTGGCGCTGGTGGTGGTGGCGCTGGTGATTCGCGGTGGCGCGCTGGATGCGGGCCCGGTGGGCGAGCTGTGGGTGCGCCTGGGTGTGGCCGAGCCGCCGCGCGCGCCGTCCTGGCAGTGGCACCACGTGATGCCCGCCAAGCACGCGACGTTCTCCGCGGATGCGTTCGAGAAGGTGCTGGCCCAGGCGAAGACGGACGGGCGCCCGGTGCTCATCGACTTCTTCGCGGACTGGTGCGCGGCCTGCAAGGAACTGGACCGCGAGACGTACCCGGCGGCCGAGGTCATCTCGCAGTCGTCCGAGGGGCAGTTCCTCACCATCAAGATTGACGCGACGAACAGCGAGGACGCGCTCGACGCGTTGATGGAGCGCTTCGGGGTGGAGGGTCTGCCGACGGTGGCCTTCGTGGCCCAGGACGGCAAGGTGCTTACGCGTCCGCGCATCACCGGCTTCCTGGAGCCCACGCCCTTCGCCGCGGAGATGCGCAAGGCGCGCTGCACCGACGGCGCGTCCTGCTGAGCCGCGTTCAGTCCCCGTCGTCCTCGTCACACGAGGCGCCGGGCCTGCGTCCCCGGCTCGCGAGCACGCGGTCGATCATCAGCTCATGCAGCGCGTAGAGGGGCCTCGCCACGTCCTCGCCTTCCAGGTACGCGAAGGCACCGGCGATGGCCTCCAGCGTGGACATGCCATCCGGATGGGGCGGTCTGCGCAGCCTGCGTGAGTCGGGTGGCGGCGGAGGCAGCATCAGGCTCGGCAGCCGGCGCAGCTCGGGCACCCGCTGCACCATGCGCTTCGCCTGACCCCAGCTCCCATCCAGGACGATGAGTCGCTTCGGAAGCGCGGCATCCGGCGCGGGCGCCTGCTGCGTCGTGGGGAACAAGAGCCACGTGGCGCCGTCGTCCTCGAGCGTCGACACATCGAAGCGCTCGCTCGGCGAGCCATACGAGACGATGCGACAGCGAGGCATCGCGAGCGCGGCCATGCGGGCCGTGTTCGTCGACTTCAGCGTCTCCTTGTGGTGACGGATGATGAGCAGCTCGGTGCGCGTGGAGATGACGGGCAGCTCGGCGCACAGGCACAACACGGTGGGCAGAAAACAGCGCGGACAGCGACCCGCGAGGTCCTCCGGAGTTCGAGACCTCATTTCCCCTGACGGTATCGCTCCATCAGCACGCGCGCCTCACGAAGCTTCTCCTCGACGTAGCGGTCATCCGCGTCCGGCTCGTAGTCGGCGTCCGGCACGTCGAGCTGGAAGATGGCGGACAGGAGGATGGGCGCCACCTCCAGCCACTCGGCCGTGCGGTTGAGCGCCGCCTGCCTCCGGCCCGCGAAGGTCTCCGGCCCGTCCTCCGGCCCGCAGCGGCAGATTCGCGCCGAGTCACCGGATACGTCCACGTAGAGCCCCAGCACCTCCGCGTCGACCTCGGCGGCGAGCGCGCACGTCGCCTCGCTCACGTACGCGGCCATGGCCTGGGCCGCGGAGCGCTCGGTGAGGGAGCGCACCAGGTACACCTGCCAACCGGCCTCGGAGAGCGCGCCCGACTCCTGGATGGGCGTCAGCTCCGCGGGGGGCGCCTGGATGCGTGACAGCAATCGCCGCACGGGTGCCTCCAGCCGCTCCAGTCGCGCGTTGGACGCGGGACAGAAGAAGAGGACGCGATACTCACGGCTGTCTGCTGCGGTTTCCATGGGCATACGGCGTCGCCAGGCGCTGCACTGCAAGCAAGAGCTTCGTTCACCCAAGAGGACCAAAGGATTCCCCGACCTTGCAAGTGGGGAGTTCGGCGGAGGGTTCAAGGCGCGGCGGACGGGAGGGGCACGCCTGACGCGGCGCCCCTTCGCTCGGAGGCGACCCAGACCCCCGCCGCCAACACCAGCAGCTGTCTCTTATA
>NZ_JABUMQ010000108.1:0-30258 GCF_013336645.1 Myxococcus sp. CA039A
GGTCACTCGCTGGGCGGGCTGGTGGGGCTGGAGCTGAGCCTGCGGGCTCGTGTGCCGGTGGAGCGGCTGGTGCTCGTGGACAGCATGGGGCTGGGTCCGGAGCTGGAGCGCAAGGCCCGCGTCTTCTTCCGCGCGGGACCGGAGCGACTGGCGCGCTCCCTGGGGCCCTGGGCCTGGGCGCGGATGATGCCTCCGGTGCCGACGCCCTTGGGAATGCGGCTCGGGGAGCTGGAGTACGAGCTGGTGGCGGCCCCTGGCGGACGTGACGAGGCGACGCGGGCCTTCAATCGACTGGTGCCCCTGACGGGGCCCGTGTTCCACCACCGCGAGCGGCTGGCCGAAGTGAAGGTCCCCGTGCTCCTCATCTGGGGTGAGCGTGAGGACGTCCTGCCCCTGTCGCTCGCCGAGGAGGCCCTGCGGCGATTTCCGCGCGCGCGGTTGCTGCGCGTGGACGCGGCGCACAGCCCTCATCAGGAGCGCCCCGAGCGCGTGCTTCCGGAGCTGAAGGCGTTCCTGGAGGCGGAAGCTCCGTAGCGGATCGGCTCAGGGGTCGAAGCGGATGATGCGTTCGATGCGGAAGGTGTCGGACGCCTCCAGCGGCTTCAGGAGCATCAGGTCCGCGCGCTGGCCCAGTGACAGGGACTGCTTCGCGGGACGGGTGAGCCGGTACGTGTCCCCGGGCTTCGCGCCCTTGCCCGTCAGCGGCACGACGAAGAGTCCCTTGCCGTCCACGGTCTCGACCGCACCGAGGATGCGCAGGTCGCCCAACTCCTCGACCTTGCCCACGTGCGCGAGCAGGAGCTTCTTTCCCTGGCCGCGCACGGCGCGACTGACGGCGATGCCCACGTCGCCCGTGAAGGGCTTGCCGTCCGCGCCGAACATGCCGACGCCCTTGAGCAGCAGGTGGACGAGGCCGGAGCTCTCGTTCTCGGGGATGGAGTCGTAGCGGGAGACGTCGGCCTTTTCGGCCTGGCCATTCGCCAGGGCATCCAGGGCCGTGGCGAGCGCGACGAAGTTGAGGCGGACCAGGGGCTCGTCTGGCGGCAGGGACAGCCACGCGCCGGTCTCGATGAGGACGGTGGGCGTTCCCCAGAGCGTCATGTTGTCGCCGAAGGCACGCACCTCGAAGGAGTCGTCGTAGCGGCCGACCTGCCCGGGCGCGAGCGTCTCCACGGCGTCTCGAATCACCGCGCAGACCTTCTTCGCGAGGATGCGTCCGGGGTTGTCGCTCCGGGCGCGGTCGAAGGCGGGGGCGAGCAGGGAGATGGAGGCGGGGCGACCGGTGTCGCCCACCGCGTGACGCCAGCTCTGGTTGTGGAGGTTGAAGCCGACGGAGGGTTGGAACTTGTCGCGCAGGGACTTGAGGGTGCGGGCCTCGGGCGTCTGGAGCGCAAGCGCGTCCCGGTTGATGTCGATGCCCTGGGCATTGCGACGCTGGAAGCGCTCGGCGCCGTCGGGGTTGAGCATGGGCACGGCGTGGAGGGTGAGGCTGGAGAGCAGCCGCGCGACCCACGGTTCCTGGCGATGCGTGCGGAGATACTCGAAGAAATCGAGCAGCGCGGTGGTCGCGGTGGGCTCGTCGCCGTGCATCTGCGACCAGAGGAGGATGTGGCGCGGGCCGGTGCCCAGGGTGACGTGGTAGAGCGCGCGCCCTTCCACCGAGTGCCCCGCGACCTCCAGTTGGAACAAGTCGGGAGCGCGGGCCTGGAGGGCCTTGAGGTGTTGCTCCACGTCGGGGTGCCGGACGAGCGGCGCCACCGGGAGCGCCTTCGAGTGGACCTGCTCCCACCGCGCCGCGAGCGCCTGGGGGCCGGGGATGGAGACGGAGGAAGAGGAGGACATGGCGGGAGCGGCGGACTGCGCGGAGCGGGCGTGGACCGTGCCCACGAGGCCCCAGGTGAGGACGAGGAAGCAGCGAGCGACGAATCGACTGTAGCGACTGCGTCCGACGTGGTGCATGGCGGTGTCCTTAAGGTCGCGAGTCAATCAAGGAAGCGGCGCTCCCAGCGACGGATTTCTTCTGGGGTGAGGTTCCCCCAGTAGGCATCACCGTGGGTGTACATCCACGGTTCGAGGACACGCGCCAGCTCACGGTAGTGCGGCAACGTGTCTCCATTCTCCAGGTCTCCAGCTTCGGGCCACTCACCCAGGGACACCACTGCTCGGTCTCCCGACATCTCCTGAACGGTGGTGCCCGGAGATTTCAGTTGAGCGCGCAGCCCCGCCACACCACCCAGCCCTCCGAGGATGGGTTGGCCCAGGAAGGTGAGCCAGGAGGCCCCGCGGGTTCTCGAACCCATGACGCGACGGAGCTCGTCTATTCCTGGGAGGTCGAAGCCCGGGTGGCGTTGGCTCAGTTCCCGAACGACAGGAGTGTTATCTCTCATCCAAGCAGCCATGTGAAATGACAGTCCCGCGTGTCCCGAAACAAACGGCAGTTCCGCACCCAGCTCCATGGCGAGGTCACGAACTCGGCCCGCTCCATGTTCAAGCAAGTATTCGGTGGGCAGGTAGAACTCCACCGACGATATAGGCCGGTGCTGCTCGGACTCTCCCCAGGACTCTATTGGGGACTCTCCTCGATACTTGAATGAATGACTCAGCAACGTTGAGCCATCACTCAGCCTGATGCGCGCGCCTAGCGGTGCCTCGAACTCTGCCTGAACGAACGCCCGACCCTTCGCGTCGAGTTCTCGCCAGTCACCTTCATCATCAACGTACAGGGCAAGCGACTCGGGTCCCATCGCGGCTTCATAGTGGGACAACGACTTCTTCACTGCTTGCGAAATCTCGCTGTGATTACGGTCCACATAGAAGGTGATGCTCACGCTGTCTCGCAGGATGACGATCTCTTCATCCTCCGTTTCAACAAGGAACGGCAAACATATCCGTGGGTATCGTGGACTCATCTTGTGATCCCGTGTCCCGGTGAGACGTGGACAGATCGCAGCCTTGGCGTCAGGACCGCATCGTACAACTCCCCTTGCGTGAGCCGTCTTCCAGAACCATCCGTTGCAGAGGTCCGTCCCCAGTCGGGCACTCTCAAATCTGAACACGGGAATTTGAAGTCGTAGACCCTCTGCACGGAAAGGGGATTTCCCGAAGCATGGATGACAATGTCCGGAACGAGCGTTCCCGACAAGAGATGGAACAAGCCTTCATCAAGCCAGCGGCGTACCTCTTCGGGGTCAAGCAACCGCAGCCTGCCCGTCTTCGGGTCTCGGAAGTAGCGAGGCTCCACGCTGAAGCTCCCCGGGAACCGCTCGCTCAATCGCGCACGGGCACATTCCAGCGCGACCTCGTGCTTGGCACTCCCCATTTCCATCGCCCACGTCACCACGTTGTTCCTGGCATCGCGTCGCACCTCCTTCTCACACCACTCCCGGGTCGGTCGCTTCCCTTCTCCCAGCATCCGCTCATTCACCTCGAGGTTGGCCCGCTTCGCGCAGTCCACGAGGATATCCTCGACCTGGGCGAGCTCCGCCGCCTCCAGGAACCGGAGCGGCGCGACCACCGTCCGCGCCCCCGAAGCGGCGCGCGACAGCCACGGCAACACGGCATCGTCTCCCACCTGCGTGTAACAGGCGGGATTTCGCAGACATGCGTTCGTCGCCGAGTCCACCGTCTGCTCGTAGCGACCCGACCGTTCGTGCCGCCCCGTGCTCGTCGTCGAGCACCCGGCCAGCAACACGCAGACCCACCACGCCACGGCGCGAAGCACGGCGGACGAGACCTGGGACATGGACTCCGCTCCCTCCCGAACGGCACCACCCGACCTCGACTGCTCGCGACGCGGGCAACCTACCACGCGCCTTCGTGGACACGACGGGGCTCGCAACCCACCCGCGCGGCACCCCGTGACGCCCGCGTCTTGGCTACACTGCGCGACCGTGCCGAAAGACCTGCTCGACCTCGATGCGACCCCCGAGCGCCTCCGCGCGCTCACGGACGCCAGAGTCATCCCTCCATCCAACCTGGAGCGCGCGCTCTACCTGTCCACCGCGTCGCCTCCCGCCGAAGCCTGGCGCCGCTTCGTGTCGTCCACGCTGCTGGGACTCGGCGCGCTGCTGGTGCTCTCCGGCGTCATCTACTTCTTCGCCTACAACTGGGCCGCCCTGCACCGCTTCGGCAAGCTGGGCCTCATCGCCGCCGCCATCGCCGGCACCGCGCTGGGCGCTCGCAAGCTCGGCGACAGACTCGCGGGCCAGCTCTGCCTGCTCGCCGCCTCCGTCCTCGTCGGCGCGCTGCTCGCCGTCTACGGACAGGCCTACCAGACGGGCGCGGACCCATACGAGCTGTTCATCGGGTGGGCCGTCCTCATCCTCCCGTGGGTCGCCATGTCGCGCTTCCCACCCCTGTGGATGCTGCTCGTCATCCTCGCCAACACCGGCCTCGTCCTGTTCCAACAGCAGGTCCTCGGAGACACGGATCGCCTCATCACCTGGCTCGCGGTGGCTCTCGGCCTCCTCAACGGCTTCGCCTGGGCCACCTACGAACACTTCGCCAACCTGCGCGTCCCCTGGCTCCAGGACCGGTGGATGCCTCGCGTGCTCGCGGCGATGACCACCGCTCCCCTGCTCGCCGCCGGGGAGGCCTTCATCGTCATCCCCTCCGAAGTCGGCTCCGGCGCCGTCGTCGCCCTGCTCCTGCTCGTCGCGACCTTCGCCGCCGAATACGCGCTCCACCGCCACCTTCACGGTGAGCTGTTCCTGCTCACCATCGGCGTGCTCAGCCTCATCACGCTCATCACCACCGTCGCGGGCCGCATCCTCATCGTCGACATGGATGCCGACGAGCTCACCCTCTTCATCCTTCCATTCGTCCTCATCGGACAGGTCGCGCTCGCCGTCAGCTGGCTGCGCGCCGAGGCCCGCGCCACTGGCGCCACCGAGGAGTCCTGACATGTCCCTGCGTCCCTCCCTGCGACACGTCATCCAGGAACTCCAACGCGAGCACCAGCTCGACGAGCACGCCGAGGCCCGCGCGCTCGCCACCCTGGAGGTCCACCAGCGCTCCAGCACCGCCACACCCTGGTTCGTCAAAGCCCTCGCCGGCTTCGGTGCCTGGGTGTCCGCCGCCTTCCTGCTGAGCTTCTTCGGCTGCACCGGCCTCTACAAGGAAGAGGCCGCCCTCCTCTGCCTCGGCGTCCTGCTGTGCGTCGGCGCCACCTTCCTCCGACGCTCGGGCCAGGGTGCCTTCCTGGAGCAACTCGCCCTCGCCCTGGCTCTGGCCGGCGTGGGACTGACGACCAGCGGCATCGCCTTCATGGCCCGTGACGAAATCATCCCCGCCGTCGCGCACTTCATCGTCTGCGCGGCGTTGCTCGTCACCTTCCCAGACCCCGTCATGCGCTTCCTCGCCACGTTCAACATGGCTGGCGCCGCGCTCTTCATCCTCTGGGATGCGCTGGGCGGAGTGGGACTGGACCTCGGCATCCTCGCGTGCGCGGCGCTCGCGCACGGCCTCTTCCTCTTCCAGTCGCGCCTGAGCGCCGGTCCCCGGGGCGCGCTCGTCGGCCCCGCGGCCTTCGCGCTCGCGAGCGGACTGCCGCTCGTGCTCCTCGCGCGAGGCCTGCCCGACGTCATCGGCACCTTCCTCTTCGAGCGCGCGGCCCTGCCCATCCCCGCCCTCACCGTGGGCCTCACCACCATCACCCTCTTCACCGCCTGGAACGTCATGAGGGAGCTGGAGCTGGACCCCACCGGCGTCGCGGGCGCGGCTGTCTTCGCCGCCCTCACCGTGACGGCCCTCATCACCCCGCACACGCCCGCGGTCATCGCCGCCGTCGGATTGCTCACGCTCGGCTTCCATCGCCGCAGCAGCATCCTGCTCGGCATCGCCGTCGCGTTCCTCATCGCCTCGGGCGCCTGGTACTACTACGACCTGGGCCTCACCCTGCTGGCCAAGGCCATCGCGCTGGCCGGCAGTGGGCTCGTCCTGCTCGCGCTCAGATGGGTCCTCACACGGCGCTACCCCACGGCCTCCACGCCGGCGGAGGCACGCTGATGCGTTCAATCCTCTTCTTCGTCGGACTCGCGCTCGCGCTCCTCGTTCCGCTCGGCCTCGTCGCCCAGAAGGAGCACGTCCTCGCCACCGGGCAGACCGTGCTGCTGGAGCTGGCCCCTCGAGACCCTCGCTCGCTGATGCAGGGCGACTACATGGTGCTCGACTACGCCCTCACCCGCGCCCTCAACGTCGACGGCCTCGACGGCCCCAGCTCCGGCCTGCTCGTGCTCAAGCTGGATGAACACGGCGTCGGCCGCTTCGTGCGCATGGACAGCCCCGACCAGCCCCTCGCCCCCGGCGAGTTCAAGCTGAGCTACCGCACGCGCAAAGGCAGGACACGCCTGGGTGCCGAGTCCTTCTTCTTCCAGGAAGGTCACGCGGACCACTACGCCCGTGCGCGCTACGGAGAGCTGCGCGCCGCCACCAACGGCTCCAGCGTCCTCGTCGGACTCAGGGACGAGCAACGCCAGCCGCTCGGCGCCGGGCCCGACCCGGAAGCGTCTCCCACCGACGACACGCCACCGTCTCTCATCAACGAAATGGCGCCGTCCCCCACCGACGACACGCCACCGTCTCCCACCGACACGGAAGTGGCACCCACCGACACGCCGTAACCCCACCGCGCCCTCTCGGGATTGACTCCCGGGCGGGTTTCGCGCATCATCTTATTGATTTCGATAATCAAAATCAAAATCAAGGAGACACGAGATGCTCGGTCAGGGATGCGGCAAGAGAGTGCTCGCGCGGGGGCCATGCGCCGAGGTGACGCGATGCACCTGTGGTCACATCCATCTGGCGCTGGGTCCGGTGACGATTCGGGTGGAGGAGGAGGTCCTCCGCGCCATTGGCCTGACGATGGCGGAGGCGCTGCAGAACCTGGATGAGCCGGAGCAGGGCCACGCCGAGGGGTCCGATTCCGAGTCGATGCCTTCGCTGCTGGGCGGGTGGAAGCAGTGAGCGCCACCGGCACCCTGAGGGTGTCGCGCACGGAGCAGTCCGCGCGCGTGCGGCGACTGAGCGAGAGCGAGGCGGACGCGGCCGCCCCGGCGGCTCCTCGTGTGACAGCGGCGCCCCTGTCCGTGTTGCTCACGGAAGGCACGGCGCGGGCCCACGAGCAGGCCGAGCGCTCCGTCTTCCTCCAGTCCCTCTTCGTCGACAGCTGGGACGGCATCTACGGCCAGTTCGTCCGGGCCCAGCACTACGTCAGCTACCTGCGCCAGCTCCACGTGCTCTACGCGACGTTCGAGAGCGTGCTGCCGCGCGTGGCCCGCACCGCGCTGACGCCCGTGCTGCTGATGCCGGAGCTGCGCCGCGCCAGCGCGCTGGAAGCAGACCTGGCCTACTTCTGCGGCGAGACGCGCACGGAGACCTTCGCGTGCGTGGAGACGCGCCTGCACGCGGAGCGGCTGCGCGAGGTGGCGGAGGATGCGCCGCATCTGCTCGTGGCGCATGTCTATGCGCGGTGCGTGCTGGACTTCTTCGCCGCGCCGGAGCGCGCACGGGTCATCTCAAGCGCCTTCGAGCTGGACGACGCGCGCGGCACGCTGTTCCACGGCACGGCCACGCCGACGGAGCTCTCGGAGTTCCGCGTGCGGCTCCACTCGCGCATCGACGGGCTGGAGCTGGAAGAGGACGAGGCGCGCGAAATCATCCAGGAGGCGCGCATGGCCTTCCGGCTCCAGGCGCTCGTGTGTGACGAGCTGGCGCGAGGCGCGACGGGAATCGCCCCCGCTTCGGGCGGTGGCTACCGGGGCGGATTCAGCGTGTCCCAGTAGCTGTGCAGACCCCGCAGGTGACTGCCACCGTCCACGAAGAGGCTCTCTCCCGTCACCCAGGAGGACTCCTCCGAGCACAGGAAGGTGACGGCGCGGGCCACGTCCTCGGGCATCCCATGGGCGCGGCCCAGGGGGGTGCGCGCGAGCAGTTCGCGGCGCACCGACGGCTCGTCGATGAAGGCGGCGGCCACGGGCGTGAGGGTGGCGCCCGGCGCGACGACGTTGACGCGGATGCCATGGCGCCCCAGCTCCAGCGCCGCTGACCGCGACAGCTGGGCCAGCGCCGCCTTGGAGGCGGAGTAGTGAGCGAACCCCTCCGTCACCACCTCCTGGCAGACAGAGGTGATGTTCACCACCGCGCCGGCGCGCTTCTCGGCGATGAGCGCGCGGGCGAACGTCTTCAGCATCAGGAAGGGCCCCTTCAGGTTCACCGCGAGCACGCGGTCCAGCTCCTCCTCGGGCAGGTCCACGAGCAGCGTCAGGGAGAGTGAGCCCGCGTTGTTCACCAGGATGCCGGGCAGCCCCAACTGCTCCGTGGCGAAGGCGTGGGCGCGCGCGACGTCCTCCGCCCGACACACGTCCCCGGCGAAGGGGACGGCGCGAGCACGCCCCTCCGCTTCGCGATTGAGGCGCTCGGCGGCGTCCGCCACCTTCGTCTCCGTTCGTCCGAAAACCAGCACGCTGGTGCCCTCGCGCATGAGGCGCGAGGCGACAGCCAGACCGATTCCCTGCGCGCCACCCGTGACGATGGCGCTGTTCGAGAGGAGCTTCACGGTTCACCCCCGGGCATCGTGGACCCGGAAGCTAGCAACGGCTCCTCTCGACGAGGATTGTACCGCGGGCCACTGGCCGGACTCAGGCCGCCTCGTCCTCGGACAGGAGGTCCGCGAAGGGCGAGCTCTCCTCACCGAGGGCCTTGTAGAGCGCCTCCACCTTCTCCAGCTCGCGCTTGAGCGCCTTGTGGTGGTTGCGGTTCTTCACCAGGCTCTCGCGGCCCAACAGCTTGAAGCCGTCGTCCCGCCCCACCTGCCGGATGGCCATGCCCAGCACCAGCCCGCGGAACGCATCCGCCAGGTCCAGGTCCAGAGGCGCGTTGCGACGCCGCGCCTCCGCGACGAACGCCTGCGCGGCGGCCCGCAGCGCTTCCGGCAGCGGCTTGCTGCCCGGCGCCTGCTCGTAGTCCAGCGCCCGCGCGACGTGCTTCTCGTGGAGCACCAGCTCTCCACCGGAGACGGCGTGCTCCACCATGGCCAGCGTGTAGGCGCGGCGGACGATGTTGTCGAGCTGCCGCAGGTTGCCCGGCCACGAGCTGCCCACCAGCATTCGCTCCGCGTCCTGCGTCACGCGCGCGTTGCCCTCGGGGGAGCGCTCGCGGTGCCGCCGGTTCACCATGTACTGGGCCCAGAGCGGAATCTCGTCCTGGCGCTCCTGCAAGGCCGGCATGCGCACCGGCAGCACGTTGACGCGGTAGTAGAGGTCCTCGCGGAAGCGGCCCGCACGCACCTCCGCGTGCAGGTCCGCGTTGGTGCCGATGATGAAGCGCACGTCCGCCTGTCGCTCGCCGGTGCCCTCGCCCAACGGCCGGTAGCTGCGCGACTCCAGCAGATGCAGCAGACCCGCCTGAGCCTTCAGCGACAGCTTGTCGATTTCGTCGATGAACAGCGTGCCGCCATCCGCGCGCGCCACGCTGCCGGGCGCGTCCCTCACCGCACCGGTGAAGGCGCCCTTCTTCCAGCCGAAGAGCTCCGCCATCTGGAGGTCCTCGGGCACCGTCACCAAATCCAACGTCTCGAAGGGCTTGGCGCGACGGTTGGAGCGCTCGTGGCACCAGCGCGCCAGCCGCGACTTGCCCGCGCCCGTCGCGCCGCTGATGAGGATGGTCTCATCCTGCAACGCGAAGACGCGCAGGATGGGCAGGAGCTCCGCCATGGAGCGGCCCACCACGGGCAGGTACTCGTCCACCTCCGGCGTGGCCACCGGACGCTGCGGCAGCCCCGCGAGGTACGGCGAGGCCACGTCCGCGAGCAACTGGAGCTGCTCGCCGGCTTCGCGCCAGACGAACTCCTGCCCCATCGCCGCCAGACAATCAGCCTCCAGGGAAATCATCCCCTCGATGCTGCCGCCCGGCGTGCGCAGCGGCAGCACGCAGACGTGCGTCGCATGGCGCCCCAGGAAGCGCTGGCGGCTCTCGTTGCTGTGGAAGCCCGCCAGTCCCGGGTCACCCGTCACGGGCGCGTCCGGCGCATGCGGCTGCACCGTGCCCACGTTGACGTCGATGGACACCGCGCAGCGGTGCTCCACCACCGCGCGCCACGCCGTGGCCGAGGTGAAGAACGGGGTCCCCACACTCGCATCCGTAATCTCTGTTGCTCCCACATCGAGCGCGGCAAGGCGACGATAAGCCTCGCCTGGGCGCAGGTGGACGATTCCTCGGAGCACTCGGGCGCGGGCTGCGTACCGACTGGACGCAACAGCGTCCTGGGCTACGGCCAACATGCGCTTCAGGGTGGTGGCCGCGGCCGTCTCGAAATCCTTCGCCCCCCGCAGCGCGCTCATGAGCTGCGGCATCTCCTCGTGCATCCACTCGCCTCCGTCCGGTGCCATCCGAGAGTACCCGCCAAGGGCCGCTTCGGAAGGAGGCAGTGTAGCGGAGATGAAGAACGCGGAAGGAGCGGCCCCTCCTTCCGCGTTCCCGAACCTCGCTGACGGCTGGGCGCCCGGTTGCTCGCGACGCCACGCGGAAACACCATGCGCGGTTCATGCCAACACCTCGTTTCACGTCTTTTCAGGGGGTTGACTGGAGAGGGGGGCTCTGGAGGCCCGAAACCGCGTCCAAGTGGAACGCAGCTGCGTCCAGATGCGACGCAGATGGGACGTGCCAGGGGGTGTCGCTATGCTCGGAGCCCCTATGACGGCACCAGTGATGCTCCCAGAGCTGCCCGGCGTGGGAGCGAAAATCGGCCCCTACGAGCTGCTCGAGGTGCTCGGCCAGGGAGGCATGGGAGTCGTCTACCGGGGGTGGAACCCGGCCACCGGCGAGGCCGTGGCCGTCAAGACGGTGCGTGCGGCCACCGAGGTGCCGTTGGCCAGCATCCGTCGGGAAATCCATGCGTTGCGCCGCCTCAGACACCCCGGAGTCGTACGCATCGTCGCGGAGGGGGTGGCACACGGACTGCCCTGGTACGCCATGGAGCTGCTCCGGGGGCAGACACTCCGCGGGGCGACTCGCGCCCCCTCTTCCGACGCACTGGCTGCGTCCCGGTTGAACGCAACGCTCACCCTGATGCGGAGGTTGTGCTCGGCCCTGGCCTTCCTCCACGCCAACGGCCTGGTGCATCGAGATCTGAAGCCGGAGAACGTCTTTCTGCGTCCTGATGGGACGCCGGTGCTGGTGGACTTCGGCATCGCCGCGCGCTTCGGAGGCTCGCGGGGCCGGGAGACGCTGGAGGTGAGCGGCGCCGTGGTGGGGAGCGACACGTACATGGCCCCGGAGCAGCTCCGGGGTGACTACGTGGACGCCCGCGCGGACCTCTACGCCCTGGGGTGCATGCTCTACGAGCAGCTCACCGGACGGCCCCCCTTCATTCCCGGCCGCGAGGGGCCGCTGCCGCACCAGCACCTGCATCTGACGCCCGTTCCTCCGTCGCTGCGCGTGGAGGGGATGCCCGCGGAGCTGGACGCGCTGGTGCTCCGGCTTCTCGCCAAGCGCCCCCAGGAGCGGCCCGGTTACGCGGAGGATGTGTCGTCCGCGCTGGAGGCGCTCGGCGCGGAGGAAGGCGAGGAAGGCGCCGCCACCACGCCCCGGACGCCGGCCTACCTGTACCGCCCGGACCTGGCCGGGCGCGGCGGAGAGCTGGGACGGCTGACGGAGGCGCTGGATTCGGCGGCGCGAGGCCAGGGAGGCCGCGTCTTCCTGGGCGGAGAGAGCGGCGCGGGCAAGACGCGGCTGGCGCTGGAGCTGGCGTCGGAAGCTGGCTGGCGGCGCATGACGGTGGTGACGGGCGAGTGCGTCCCGGTGGCCATGGGCGGCGCGGACCTGCATGCCTCGCCCCTGCACCCACTGCGTCCGCTGCTCCTGGCCGTCGCGGACCGGTGCAACGAGCGAGGCGCGGCCGAAGCGGAGCGCCTGCTCGGCCCGCGCGGTCGCGTGCTCGCCGCGTATGAGCCTTCCCTCATCCAACTCCCCGGCCAGCCAGAGCAACCCGAGCCCCCGCCCCTGCCCGCTCCAGAGGCACGCGCCCGGGTGCTGGCCGCGCTGCGCGAGACGCTCCGGGCCTTCGCGGAAGCGCAGCCGTTGCTGCTCGTGCTGGACGACCTCCAGTGGGCGGACGAGCTGACGCTGAGCTTCCTCCTGGAGCTGGATGCGCGGCACCTGGCATCGCGCCCCGTGCTGCTCGTCGGCACGTACCGGATGGACGAGATGGGCGCGGCGCTGCGCGCGGTGGTGGGCGCGCCGGACGCGGTGCGCGTGGAAGTGGGCCGGCTGGACGCCACCAGCGCGGGGAAGATGGTGCGCGGCATGCTGGCGCTGCGCGAGGTGCCCGGCCCCTTCGTCGACGCCCTGGTGCGCGAGACGAGCGGCAACCCCTTCTTCATCGCCGAATACCTGCGCGCCGCCATCGACGCGGGGCTGCTCTTCCGCGCGCCGTCCGGGGAGTGGCTCTTCGAGGCAGGCGGCACCGCGGGCAGCCGTCCCCTGCCCCTGCCGGGCAGCATCGCCGAGCTCATCGAGCGCCGGCTGTCCGACCTGGGCGCGGACGGGCGCGCGCTGGCGGAGGTGGCGTCGGTGCTGGGGCGCGAGCTGGATGGTGAGCTGCTGCTCGCCACCGCCGCGCTGCCGGAGAGCGCGGGGCTGGAGGCGGTGGAGGAGCTGCGCCGTCGGCAGGTCCTCGAGGAGTCCGGCGGCGGCCGGCTGCGCTTCGTCCACGACAAGCTGCGCGAGGTCGCCTACGCGCGCATCGCCGACGAACAGCGTCGCGTGCTGCACCACCGCTGCGCCCAGGGCCTGGAGCTGCGCGAGGCGGGGGCGCCGAGGGGCCTCACGCCCCAGGCCGCGGCACTGGCCCACCACTGGTCTCGCGCCGGCGTGCCGACTCGCGCAAGCGTGTGGTTCGCTCGCGCGGGAGACTCGGCTCGCGCCGCCTACGCCAACGGCGACGCCATCACCTTCTACGAGTCCGCCGTGCGCGAGGCCGCGGCGTCCACCCGGAACGCGGATGCGTCCGCCGCGGACGCGAGCACGGTGGCCCTGGACGCCGTCTGGGAGGGATTGGGCGAGGTGCTCGCGCTCACCGGACGGCAGGAGGAAGCGCGACAAGCGTTCCTGGAGGCCCTGGCACGGATTGAGCAGAGCCAGCCCGTCCGTCGCGCCAACGTGCTGCGGAAGGTGGGCAAGTCCTTGCAGACGCACCATCAAAACGAGGAAGCGCTGCGCGTCTATGCCCAGGCTCAAGCCGAGCTGGGTCCGATGCCCGACAGCGTCTCCTCCGCCCCGGGCCAGGTCGAGGCCGCCTGGTGGCATGAATGGGTGCAACTGCAGGGCGAGCGAATCACCGTCCACTACTGGCTGGCCCAGCTCGACGAGATGCGGGCCCTGGTGGAAGGCGTGCGCCCGGTGATGAGGGCCCACGGCACGCCGCTGCAACGCGCGCGCTTCTTCAACTCGCTGGTACAGATGCAACTGCGCAGCGAGCGCTATCAAGCATCAACGGAAACCGTGGCCCACGCCCGGGCCTACGCGGAAGCCGCGTTGGAGGCAGAGGGGGACGCGGAGCACGCGGGAGCCCGGTGCGTGGTCGCCATGGTGTTGCTCTTCCATGGCGCCCTGGATGAGGCCCAGTCGTGGATGGAGGACGCGCTCAAGGGCGCGGAGCGGTTGGGTGACGTGACGTTGCAGACGCGGTGTCTGAGCTATCTCACCGTCATCCTCCGGCTGCGCGGGCAGGTGTCCGCCGCGAGCGAGACGACGGCGCGCACGCTCGAGCTGGCGACGCGCTCCGGCATGGCCGACTACCAGGGCGCGGCGCATGCCCACCGGGCGTGGGTGGCCTCGCGGGCCGGGGATACCGTGCTTTCGCGAGAGGAGGCCACCGAGGCGCTGCGCCTGTGGCAGCCCCTCTCGCTCGTGTTTCCCTTCCAGTGGATGGCGCGCTGGCCCCTGCTCGCCGTGGAGCTGGAGCAGGGTCGGCTGACCGAGGCCCTGGAGCACGCGCGGGCGCTGCTCGCCCACCATCAACAGCGGCTCCCCGACGCGCTCACCCAGCCGCTGTCGACAGCCCTGGAGCACCAGGACGCACGGCGCCTGGAGGACGCTCGGGCGACGTTGCGCCAGGCGTGTGAGTCGGCGCTGCGACTCTGCTATCTGTGACGGATTGACCGACGTGCTCCTTCCCCGTCGCGGGCGTAAGGCCCGTGGCCCATTCCCGAGGTGCGCATGGCAGGCCCTTACTCGTATTTCTTCTTCAAGCCCGACAGCGTGACCATCCTGGAAGGCTTCAGCACGAAGCTCTCGGTGTGGGGCGTCCCCACGCAGTCTCCCGACAAGCTGGAGAACGTGACGGACCAGATGACCTTCCGGGTGGAGACCGGAGATGGCTCCATCGCCATCTCCCAGCCCAACCCGTCCGTCGTGGAAGTCACCGGCCTGGTATCCAGCGAGAAACACTCCTGGGTCATCGCCCAGCCGAAGCCCAAGGACTCCACGTTCCCGCCCATCGAGGCTCGCGCGGAGTGCGTCGTGGACCAGTCGGACCTGCTCATCTACGCGCCCGATGGGAATCTCTACTGGGTGAAGCCGGAGATGTGGCAGAGCGCGGAGAGAATCTCCCTCGACAGCGAGAGCCTGAGCAGCGCCCTCAAGCCGCTGCTCGAGAACGAGGCGGTGGTGGCCAACCTGCCCGAGCCCCGGAAGCCCGCCACGAGCAGCGAGAGCCCCGTGGGCGGGAGGGCCGAGCCCATCACCTGCTTCCTGCTCAACCTCAACAGCATCCTCCTCAGCTACTCGCCGGACATGCGGCTCAAGGCTGGCCAGCAGGACCCCGTCTCCCGCCCGCCCACCTCCCGCCTCTCCGACTCCAAGCCTTGATGCGCACCGCGGCCCTCGACTCCTCTTCCCCGTCCGCCTCCTCCGGGACGCCCAAGCCGTTCCGACACGGGACACATCGGGTGATGTCGCCCGAGCAGACCCTGGAGCGCGTGCGACGCCTCATGCCCGTCCTGGGCATCACCCGCATCGCCAACGTCACGGGGTTGGACACGATTGGAATCCCCGTCGTCATGGTGACGCGGCCCAATGCGCGCTCGCTGGCGGTGTCCCAGGGCAAGGGCGTCACGCTCGCGGCGGCGAAGGCGTCCGGGGTGATGGAGTCCGTGGAGGGCTACCATGCCGAGCACATCTCGCTGCCCCTGAAGCTGGCCACGTACAACGAGCTGCGCTTCCGCTCGCCCGTGGTCGACGTGGCGGGACTGCCGCGCCTGTCGGTGAGCCTGTTCCATCCCAACTGGCGCATGCTCTGGGTGGAAGGCGTGGACCTGCTCGGCGGCGGTCCGCTGTGGGTGCCGTTCGACATGGTGCACACCGACTTCACGCTGCCGCTTCCCACCGGGAGTGGCGCGTTCCTCATGAGCAGCAACGGGCTGGCCTCGGGGAATCACGTCCTCGAGGCGACGCTCCATGGGTTGTGCGAGGTGGTGGAGCGTGACGCCACCGCGCTGTGGCACGCGGGTGGAGAACGGAGCCAGGCCGCCACGCGGTTGGACCTGGGCACCGTGGACGACGCGGCCTGTCGCGAGGTGCTGGAGACCTATGCGCGCGCGGGCATGGCCGTGGGCGTCTGGGAGACAACGAGCGATGTCGGGGTGCCCGCCTTCGCCTGTTACATCGTCGACCGGGAGTCGGAGCCCTTGCGCCCCGTGGCGGTGGCGGGCGGCATGGGCTGTCACCCGTCGCGGGGCGTGGCGCTGCTGCGGGCTCTGACAGAGGCGGCGCAGAGTCGGCTCACGCGCATCAGCGGGGCGAGGGATGACCTGCACCGCAAGGCGTACGAGGAGGCTCGGGAAGGCGTGGTGGCGGAGCGGCTCCGGACGCGGCTGCGCGAGGAGCCGCCGGTGCGCCGCTTCCAGGATGCTCCCCATCAGGATGCGGAGACGTTCGAGGAGGACCTCGAGTGGGTGCTGGCGAAGGTGCGCGCGGCGGGAGTGACACAAGTGGTCGTGGTGGACCTGACGAAGCCGGAGCTGGGGTTGCCCGTGGTGCGCGTGGTGGTGCCCGGACTGGAGCCCACACATGAAGCACCGGGCTATGTCCCGGGCCCTCGCGCACTGCGCGCCATGCGAGGGGATGGGGCATGAAGGTGTTCATCTTCACGGGCCCCACGCTGCGCCCCGAAGAGGCGAGCCAGGAGCTGGACGTGGTGTACCTGCCTCCCGTGCAACAGGGTGACGTCTACCGGGCCACGTTGGAGAAGCCGGTGGCCATCGGCATCATCGACGGCTTCTTCGAGCATGTGCCCGCCGTGTGGCACAAGGAAATCCTCTGGGCCCTGGCGGAAGGCATCCACGTCTTCGGCGCCGCGAGCATGGGCGCGCTGCGCGCCGCGGAGCTGACGTCCTTCGGAATGGAGGGAGTCGGCGCCATCTTCGAGGACTTCCGGCGAGGCGTGCTGGAGGACGATGACGAGGTGGCGGTGGCGCACGCGAGCGCCGAGGACCACTGGCGGCCCCTGTCCGAGGCGATGGTGAACATCCGCGCCACGCTGGCGGCGGCTCGATTGGGCAACGTGGTGAGTGAGAGCACTCGCGCGGCGTTGGAGCGACTGGCCAAGTCCCTCTTCTACGTGGAGCGGGTGTGGCCCACGGTGTTGACGCGAGCCGCGCAAGAGGGGCTTCCTGGCGCGGAGCTGGAGGCGCTCAAGGCCTGGCTGCCGCGGGGCCGGGTGGACGCCAAGCGCGCGGATGCGGTGGCGCTGCTGCGCGAGATTCGGGCGCGGATGGAGGCGGGGCTCTCGCCCAAGCAGACGCGCTTCCCCTTCCAGCACACCGACGCGTGGGAAGAGGCACGGCGGCGCGCGGGCAGACAGCCGCTGCGCTACGCGGCGAATCCCCTGGAAGGAGTGTCGTCCGAGGCGCTGCTCGATGAACTGCGACTGCGTGGCGGGCTGAAGGAGGCGCAACGGTCGAGCATGGCGCGTGCGCTCGCCGTGGAGGAAGCGCGACGGCTGGGCCGGGAGCCGGGCGTGGCGGAGCTTCGCGCGACGGAAGAGGCGTTGCGGCAGGAGCGGCAGCTCACCCTCGAGACTTTCGAGCAATGGAAGTCGGAGCAGTACGTCGACGATGCCCCTCGCCTTCTGCGCGACGAGTCTCATGTGCGCTGGGTGGAGACCCTCTTCGAGCCAGATGTCCTGCGCCACCTGGCGGACCACCTGCGCCTGACGGGCGAATACGGCGCGCTGGTACAGAGAGCCCGAGACAAGGAACAAGTGCTCACGGAGGCGGGCCTGTCAGCGCCACGCCTGGAGGACGCGGGCATCACCGAGGGCGCCCTGTGGGCCTGGTACTTCGAGGAGCATCAGGGACGGATGGTTCCAAGTCCCATCCAGCAGGCCGCACGCGACGAGGGATTCCCGGACGTGGACTCCATGCGACGGGCCGCGTTGCGTGAGCTCTGCTACGTGCTCGCGAAGGCGGGGGCGGACGCCTGAACACAGACCCAGCCTTCGCTGGGTCTCGTTTCGCCAGGACTTCAGCGCCCGCTCCGGAGGCTTCGTCCGTGACGAAGCCAGTGCCTGCTTCGGAGTCAGCTTCGTCGGCGGGTCGGCTTCTTCGTCGGAGGAGTCGCATCCGGCGCCGTAGCCAGCTTCTTCGTCGGAGGAGTCGCATCCGGCGCCGTGGCCAGCTTCTTCGTCGGAGTAGTCGCATCCGGCGCAGTGGCCACCTTCTTCGTCGCGGCGACCTTCCGCGCCGGAGAGGTCTTCCTCGGCGCAGCCACCTTCTTCTCCGGAGTCACCTTCGCTGCCGGCTTCTTCGCCGCGGCGGCGACCTTCCGCGCCGGAGAGGTCTTCCTCGGCACAGCCACCTTCTTCTCCGGAGTCACCTTCGGTACCGGCTTCTTCGCCGCGGCGACGACCTTCCGCGCCGGCGCGTTCTCGGAAGCCCCCTGCTCCACCGAGCCTGCATCCGGCCGCAGCACGAAGACACGGTCCAGCCGCCGACTGCCGCGTGCCACGGGTGAGCTCACGTCGTAGTCGAAGTCATACGCGGCCACCACGCTCAGCCCCGCATCGCGGAACAACTTGCCCGCCTGCGCCGCGTCGTACGTGCGGAAGAACCACGTCGTCTCGATGAGCCAGTCCTTCCCTGGACCGGTGATGCGCAGTCGGTTGCGCATGGGTGAGCGCCGCGCGCGCCGGTCCGGCAGCCCCTCGTGGGTGTTGCAGACGACCTTGTCCTTGCCCACGCGCCCCAGCCACCTCTCGTGCTCGGGCACGCTCCGCGAGTAGTCGGTGAGGTGGAAGCCGAGCACATAGATGCCGTTGGGCTTGAGCAGCCGTCGCGTGCCCTTCAAGTGCGCGAGCGCCGCCGCCTCGCTGTCCAGGTAGCGGAAGGTGGAGACGAGGTTGTGCGCGACATCCACCTTCCCCTCCAGCGCGGGCTCGAAGAACTCCTCCATGCGCGACGGGGCCAGCTTCACCCGACGACGCTCCGCCGGAGTCAGCCGCTTGCGCGCATGCGCGAGCATGGCCTCGGAGATGTCGTAGCCCGCCACCTTCATGCCGCGACTGGCGGCCTCGGCCACCAACCGTCCCGCGCCACACGCGGGCTCCAGCCACTGCGAGCCTCCCGTGCCATGACGCGCGCTGAGCGCCTGGAGGAAATCCGCCTCCCGCACGGTGTCCGTGCCGAAGATGGCCTCGTAGTACTCCGGGTGCTCGTACCAGTCAGTGCGTTTTTCCATGGATGGGTGCCCGCTCGGGCGCGCGCATCCTCAGGTCCCGCGCGGCGAAAGCCAAGCCAAAGCGTGTCAGCCCCTCACGCGGTCCGCTGTTCTGACGACACCACGGGCGAGGCCGACGACTCGGACCCCGGACTCGACATCGCGTCACGCAGCCGAACCCCGAGCATCCGACGCAGCAGCACCACGCCCAGCGGCAGCGGCAACCACAGGGTGAAACCTCGCAGCAACATCACCGCCGTGAGCCCCACCTCCACGGGCACTCCCAGCGAGGACAGCGTCCCCACCGCGGTGGCCTCGAACGTCCCCACCCCTCCCGGGATGATGCTCAGGGTCATCACCAGCGTCGCCAGCATGAACGCGGCGAACACATCCGGGAAATCCACCGGGTGCCCCACTGCGAAGAACATGCACGAGAGCGTGAGCGCATCCAGCACGAAGGTCGCGAACTGCAACGCGCTCGCACGCACCAGCAGCCACTTGTCGCGCACCAACTCGGGCGGGACCTGGGAGATGGACTCCAGCAGGCCACTGAGCCCGGGGATGCGCCGAGCCCAGCGCGGCGGCTGCCAGCCTCCGTGCCGCGTCAACCAGAGGATTCCGAAGGGCACCGCGCAAGCGAGCGCGGCGAACGCCGTGGCCAACCCCAGGATGGCCGCGTGGAGCTGCGCGCGGAACCAGATGATGAGGATGGAGATGACCACGGCCACCGCATGCGCCGCATAGAAGGACACCATGTCCACCAGCAACGCGGCGGTCGCCACCCGAGGGGGAGCTCCTTCCTTCTGGAGCCCCTTCATCACCACCACCGAGCCACCAATCCCCGCCGTGGGCACCAACTGGTCGAAGGAGAGCTTCATCAATGCCAGCCCCGCGGTGCGCATCCACGGCGCCTTCACCCCCGCCGTGCTCAGCGTCACCAGCCAGCAGCCCGCCATCGTGAGATACGAGAGCACCTGGAGCACGGCACCGGCCAGCAGCCACTCCGGCCGCGCGCGCTTCAGCATCTGGGCAAACTGTCGCTCCTCTCCGAAGCGCAGCACCACGAACGCGATGAACGCGCCCAGCAGCACCACACCTGGAAGCCAGCCCCATACGCTGTGATGTCGCGACGAGCCTTCCGCCGACGCGGAGGGCGGACCACCACCTGAGACGGCGTGTCCGTCATGCATGCGCCCACCCTCCCGTTCAAGGAGCGGAGACTCCCGCCGAGTCATCCCTGCGCGCCGAGGCCGCATCCAGCAGCCGCGCCGCCATGCGCATGAAGTCGGCCTCGGTGACGATGCCCACCAGTCGCCTGTCCCTGTCCACCACCGGAAGACAACCGAAGCGGTGGTCCAGGAGCTTGTAGATGCCGTCCCGCACGGGCAGGTCCGACCTCACCATCTCCACATCCCGCGACATGATGCGCGCGACGGAGATGGGCTCCGACTGATGCGCCGCGAGCTGACGCGCCAACGCGCGAATCAAGTCACGATGACTCACCAACCCCACCAGCCGTCCCTCGCGAACCACCGGCAGGTGACGGATGTGGTTGAGCTTCAGCAGGTCATCCACGCGGACCAGGTCATCGGTCTCTTCCAGCGTGACGACATCCCGGGTCATCAGGTCGCCCACGGTGAGCATGACAAGGCCCCTTTCGCCGCGGTCCACGAGCCTCGCGCGCACCATGCGCCGCTCGGGCCGAGTCCCCTCAAGGGTGCGCCCGCGCCCCGGTTCGCGCAGCGACAGGGCGGGCAGGCGGGCGGGGGCCGGCGTCCCCTCATGCCCCGGGCGTCACGCGCTGGAAATCAGACGGTCATCCCGCGCCAGCTCACGCAGCCGCTCCTTCAGACTCTTGAACTGTTGGCGCAGGACGGCCGCCTTCCGCTGGAGCCCCTCCGAGGACTGGGTGCCCCCCATTTCCCGAGCGACGTCGAGCCAGGACATCCGACGGTCCACGCGCAGCAGCAGGAGGTTTCGTTCTCCGGGCTCCAGCTGCGCGCGCAAGGAGCGGAAGCGGTCCTTCACGGGGGTCTGGAGCCAGGGCGCCGTGCCTGAACGCTCGACGTGCATGAGATCGACCATCTCCCGGCTCGCCACCCGCTCCCTCCTCGGCGAGAAGGCGGTGGCCATCCGGTACGCGACATTCCGCGCCACGCGATAGGCCCACGTCCTGAAAGTACTCTCCCAACGAAAGCCTGGCAGGTCCCTCACCAGGCTCTCGCAGAAGATGCTGAAGGCCTCTCGCGCCTGCTCCGGCTCTCGCAACAACGTCCCCAGGAGTCTTCGTATCTCCGGGCCATATCCCTCCACCGCGGCTTCCACGGCGCCCGCCGTGTCCTCCAGGGTGCAGCGCTCGCGAATCCTCTGCTCCAGCGCCTCTCGTTCCTTCGGCGACATTCTTCACACCTCCGAGCGGATGGAATGGCTTGCACCGTCATCGTGACGAACGCGGAGTCCCGATGAATTCACATCCATGTCGTCGCGTCCCCATCCCAGTGGAACAGCGGCATGGCCGCCTCACCCCGAGACACCCGCATGCCTCTCATCCTCCTCGTCGACGATGATTCGACCCTCCTCGAAATCTACACCGAGGCTCTCGGAGAACTGGGCTGTGAGGTCGCCTCCGCGCCGAATGGTGAGGTGGCCCTGTCGCTCGCGCAGTCGCTGAAGCCAGACCTCATCCTCACCGACGTGATGATGCCGGGAATGAGCGGCCTGGAGCTTTGCGGGAGGCTGCGCACCGATGAACGGCTGTGCCGCATTCCGCGCATCGTCCACAGCAGCATGGAGTGTGGACCTGGCGCCGCGGATGAAGTCTTCCTGCGCAAGTCCGGTGAGCTGTCCGAGCTTTTGCGGTGTGTCACCAGGTGTCTCGCGCATGGCGACCCGCCGCCCTCCGAGCTGTCATCGGCGGCGTGAGCCGTCAGTCCCACTCCGCCAGCAGCGCACGCGCGGCCCAGGCATCCGCGAGCGCCTGGCTCCCTGAAAAGACTTCCTTCAGCGACTCCAGCAGCACGCGCGCCTCCGCCGCTTCATCGGTGTGCCGCGCAAGCCTCGCCAACTCCACCGCCGCGCCCAGCTCATGCAGTCGCGCGCCTGTGTCTCGAGCCACCGCGAGCGAGCGTCGGAAGCACTCGCGCGCCTCGCCCATGTCCCCTCGCAGCAACAAAAGCTGCCCGTGGACTCGCAACAACGTCGCCAGGGGATGGCGCGCCACGCGCCCTTCCACATGGACCCGCGCCTGACTCAAGGCGGCCAGCCCCTCGTCGACCTTCCCTCCCGCGAGGTATGCGCGAGCCAGCGTCGTCAGGCACGCGCCCTGGAGCAGCGTCGCGCCCAGCGAGTTCATCAACGCGATTCCCTCGTGGACACGCGCGACGCCGCCCTCCACGTCTCCGAGGACCGCCAGGGAGAGCCCGTGCAGGCAGATGCTCCCCACCAGGGGCAACGGAAAGCCGTACTCGACACAGAGGCCCACGGCCCGCCCTGACACCTCCAGCATTGTCGCCGGGTCTCCACGCTCCAGCGCCAGCATCGCTCCGAAGACGGACACCGTGGCGATGGCATAGGGATGGCTCATGGACTCGGCGAGGGCGAAGGCCTGCGCCTGCGTCGCGAGCGCGGTGTCGGTGTGCCCCAGCACCAGCTCGCTCACCGCCAGGTACATCAGCGCATGCAGGCACTGCTCGGAGGCATGGCCCAGCCGCCCACCGCGAATCTGCGCGAGCTGCTCCGCCACTCCCTCCCGGCCCAGCAGGGCCTTCACCTCCAGGCCATGGCTTCGACACGATGTGTAGTCCGCGCGCCAGAACGCCTGACTGTTGAGCGCGCCGTGCAGCACCACGCGCGCCTCCAGGTCCGCGTGCTCGTCTCCCTGGCAGCGGAAGAGCTCCGCGAGGCGGTCCATGCCTTCACCATCCCCTCGCACCAGCGCGATGTTCCACAGTCCCCAGAAGAGCGACGTGGGGATGCATTGAGATGGGTCACACAGCGCGGCGGCCCGGGTGAAGGCGTCCTCCACCTCGCGCGTTCCGAAGCCCTTCGAGGCCACCAGCGCCTGTCCCAGCTCGACGCGCAGCACGATGTCGAACTCATCCCGCTCGCGAGAGGGAGGCAACAGCTCCAGTTGTCCCAGCGCCCGCGAGTAGTGGCTGATGGCCTCCGGGAAGGCCGACTTCGCGCCCGCGAGCTGGCCCGCGCTCCGCCAGAACTCCGCCGCCTGGCGCGTCAGCCCCGCGAGCGTGGCGTGGTGGGCCACCAGCTCCGGCTGCTCCTCCACCACCTCGGGGAACTGCTCGGAGAGCACCTGCACGACACGACCGTGGTAGCGCTGGCGCGTGCTGCGCAAGAGCGACTGGTAGGCCGCTTCCTGGATGAGCGCGTGTCGGAAGGCGTACGTGGTGCATGGCGGCTGGCCCTGCCGGAAGAGCAGTCCCGCCTCTTCCAGTCGCTCCAGCTCCGGCTCCAGCTCGTCTTCCCGGAGGAAGGACACCGCGCGCAGCGTCTCGTAGTTGAACTCGCGCCCCAGCGTGGCCGCGAGCTGCACCTGGGAGCGCTGCCGGGGAGGAAGCTGGTCCAGACGCGCAAGGAGCAGCTCGTGCAGCACCGCGGGCACCGCGGAGAGCGTCTCACCCGAGTCCCCTCGCACGGCCTCCTGCACCACCACCACCCGCGTCAGCTCCTCGACGAAGAGGGGGACTCCGTCAGTCCGTGACACCAGTCGCGCCACCGTCTTCGGAGTCAGGGCGCGCTGGCCCGCGACCTCGCGCACCAGCGCCGCGGTGGCCTCGGGAGGTAGGGGCTCCACATCCAGGAAATGGAGCGCCGCGTGCTCGCTCCACACCTGCGTGACGCCCGGGCGCGCGGTGAGCAACACACACAGGCGAGTCCCCTCCAACCGCTCCAGCAGAACTCCGAGAAACTGGAGGGTGGAAGGGTCCGCCCAGTGCAGGTCCTCCACCACCAGCACCACCGGCCTGCGCACGTCCTCGTGACGGAACACCTCCACCAAGGCCTTCATCATCGCGGCCCGCTGCCGCTCACCGGACAGGTGCAGGAAGGGCGAGCCTTCCGGAACAGGCAGCGACAAGAACGAAGCGAGCGGACACGAGAGCTCCACGTCCACGCCCAGCACGCCCAGACGCTCCACCAGACGCGCGAGCTTGCGCTCGGGAGCGTCGTCGCGGGCGAAGCCCAGGAAGCGCTGGAACCAGTCGATGAGCGGATGGAAGGCGCTGCCCGTTCCCCGCACACCACACTGACAACGCGCCCAGGTGCTCGTCCCCGGTGCCTCCCGGTCATGCAGCTCCTGGACAAGTCGCGACTTGCCGATGCCCGCGTCCCCTCGCACCAGGACGCCCACGCCGCGTCCACTCAGCGCATCGGCCCGCCACGTCGTGAGCCGCTGGAGTTCCCGCTCGCGGCCCACCAACGGCGACAACGCGCCGACCACCAGGGCCCGGTCGAACCGGCTCGCACCCGGCCGCTCTCCCAGCGCTTCATGCACGTCCAGCCATGACGTGCCCGACAACCCCTCGAAGGCCCAGGCCCCCAGTGAGCGCGTGCGGATGCGGCCTCGCACCAACGCATGCGTGCCCTCGGTGAGCAGCACCGCGTCGGGCCCCGCCTGTGCGGCCAGCCACGAGGCCACCTTGGGCGCCTCGCCCTGCATGGGAGGCGCCGTGCCGTGCAACAGCGGCGAGGCATCCGCCAACGCCACGCGGTCCGTGTGCAGCCCCACCTTCACCACCACACCCGGAGGCCCCAGCCCCGCGAGCTCACCGGGAAGCACCTCTTGCAGCCGCAGCGCCGCGCGCACCGCCCGCTCCGAATCCCCCTCGCGCGCCACGGGAAAACCGAAGCACGCGAGCACCTCCGCGCCCACCGCGAGCGTCATCGCGCCCTCGTGCTCGTGGATGATGCGCGTGCAGCCCTGGTGGAAGGCGCCCTCCAGCTCGCTGCAATCCTCCGGGTCCAGGCGCTCCATGCCACCGCGCTCCTGCGCGAGCCGGCACGACACCAGCGTCACCAAGCGACGACCGGAGATGCTCGAACGCGAGGCCGAGTTGACGTCCAGCGCCAGCAGCCGACGCAATCCGCGCAGTCGCTCCAGCAGCTCGCCTCCGTTCGCCGGCCGCTCCGCCGGGTCCTTCGCCAGCGCCGAGGCCACCAGACGCACGAGTTCCTCCGGCAACCCGGGACATCTCCAACTCACCGAGGGCATGGGTTGGGAGGAAGGGATGTGCAGGCGCAGCTCGGCGGCCTTCGAGCGCGGCAGCGGGTGCTCTCCGGTGAGCAACTCGTAGAGCAACAGCCCCGCGGCCCACACGTCGGCCCTCGCGTCCGGAGGCTCTCCCCGCCACTGCTCCGGAGCCATGTACGCGGGAGTCCCCGCGCGCGCGGCTTCGGGCGCCAGGGCGGGTCCGGCCGGTGAGCGCGCGAGGCCGAAGTCGAGCAGCTTCGCCCTGCCATCCGCGAGCACGAAGACGTTGGCGGGCTTGAGGTCGCGATGCACCAGTCGCCGCTCATGCGCATGCGCGAGCCCCGCGGCCACGTCCGTCATCAGGTCCAACGTGCGCCGCAAGTCGGGTCGCTCCCGGCGCAGCATTCGCTGCAGCGATTCGCCCTCCAGGAACTCCATCACCAGGAAGGGCACGCGCAGCGGCATCTCCTCGCCTTGCGCCAGCGTCCCGGTGTTCCACGCGGACACGTCATGGATGCGGACGATGTTCTCGTGGTCCAGCCGGGCAATCGCCTGCGCCTCCTCGCGCAATGCGGCCAGCAGCGAGGGCGTCGCGAGGCCCCGGTGCGCGGCGAGGAACTTCAGCGCCACCGTGCGCCACAGCTCGTGGTCCACCGCGCGAAACACCTGCCCCATGCCGCCGCCGCCCAGCAGACCGAGGACCTCGTACCGACGGCCGTCCAGGCCTCCCAGCCTGTCTCCCGGGAGAGGCACCGGACTCGCGGAGCCTCCATGGATGAGGCCCTGGAGCACCGCGTCCTCGAACTCCGAGCCCGCGTGCGTGGGGGCATTCCCCGCGCCGGGGGAGACCATGCCCGGGCCCTCCGCCACGCCACTGGGTGTGCTCATCGCTTCCGGCCCTCCGTCGAGGCACCGTCCGCCCGGCCGTCAGCCCAGGCGCGTGCGGCCCCTCCCTGGTGGAGAGAGCACCGAATGACGGTTTGTGACGAAACTCCGGAGCGCGAGGCTTTAGCGCACGAGCGAGCAGGCTCAGTGCGCCGGATGCCCCATCAGACGCGCGAGCCCGAACATCAGGGCCAGTCCCACGAACAGCGCCAGCACGTTGCGGCCCGGCTGGTCCTTGCCATGCCGGTGCACGTGCGGCAGCAGGTCCGACACGGCGATGTAGAGGAACGTGCCCGCGGAGAAGGCCAGCGCCTTGGGCGCCATGCTCTCGAAGCGCAGCACCGCGTCGAAGGCGAAGTACAGCAGCGCGCCCGCCGGCACCATCAACCCGTACAGCACGGAGAGCAGGAGGATGGAGCTTCGCGAGCGCCCCTCCGTCTTCAGGATGGAGGCGAGCGACAGCGCGGAGGGGACCTTGTGCGCGACGATGGCCAGGAGCGCCATCAACCCCACGCCCTCCTCCACCGCCGAGCCCAGGGCGATGCCGTCGAACAGCGTGTGCGTGGACAGCCCGAGGAACGCGGTGAGCCCCAGCACCTGCCCGGCCTGCGCGGGGGAGCGCCCGCTGCCGGACATGTGGTCTCCGGGCAGGTCCTCACCCGCGTGCGCCACCAGGTAGCGCTCCAGCACGAGCAGGAAGACGAAGCCCGCGGGCACCAGCGCGAAGGCCCACCAGCCCCCGCCCTCGTACGCCTCCGGCAACATGTGGAAGAAGGCCGCGCCCAGCATGACGCCCGCGGCGAAGGCGAGGAAGCGGACCAGCTGCGTGGGCCGCTGATTCCACAACACCACCATCGCGCCAAGCAGCGCGCCGATGACGACGATGAGGGAGTAGAGGGCCACCGTGGCCAGGACCGACATGGGGCGCGCACCCTACAACAAAACCGCCACAACAAAACCGCCGACTCAGTAGCGCCGCACCACCACCAACCCTACCCGGCCCGGCTTCACGTCCACCGTGTGCTCCGACACCCGTCCCCCCGCTTCTACACGGACCGTGTGGCTCCCCGCCGGCACCCGGAAGCGCGCCACCTGGAACTCAGCGGGCAAGGAAAGCCAGGAGCGCAGGTCTGGCGCATTGCCAGCGTTGAGCAGGAGGAAGGCCAGCACGCCCAGCTCCTCGCTCTTGGTCGCGGCGCCGAGGCCCGCCGCCAGGCCCGCCTTCACCGCCACGCTGGCGAGCTGCTTGGCCAGCATCCCGCCGATGCGGGTGTCCAGGTGGAGCCGCGCGACGTCCGCAAGGGACGTCACCGTCACCGCCCGCTCGTCCTGGTCGCCCAGCTGCACGCGCACCGACGGCGCGCTGCCCCGGTCCCGGTAGACGGGCACCTCGATGAGGTTGCCGCCGGTGCCGTAGTCGCGGGACGTGGGCTGCTTCTCCGGCGACAGCCCCGCTTCCACCACCACGACGACCTGGGACTCGTCACGGGCCAGGGGCGGATGGGCCACCTCCGGGTACTTCTCCTTCAGCGCCGCGTAGACGTCATCGCGGCCGGTGGACTTCGACAGTCGCAGCAGGGGCTCCACCAGCGCGCCCAGCCGGGGCTCCAGCTCGTACGCCTTCGCGTAGTCGATATAGGCCGAGTCCCAGTCGCGCTGGTCCTCGCGGATGACACCGCCCAGGTAGCGGGCGATGGCGAGCTGCTGGTACGGCTTCTTCTCCTCGGTGACCATCTTCTGGAGGCGCTCGTTGACCTGACGCACCTCCACCATGGCCGCCTCGTCGTCTCCCAGCTCCGCGTAGTTGAGAGCCTGGACGACGGAGATCATCAGCTTCTCGAAGTCCTCGCCGCGGTAGGCGCGCTGACGCTCGTTCGTCACGAGCGCCCCCGCCTCCTCGCTGACGGAGACGCCGTCGAGCCGTGCGCTGAGCTGCTCCGCCTCCTCCATCACCTTGTTGCTCTCCGCCCACTCGCCAGCGGCGTGCAGCACCATGCCCTTGTCCAGGAGCACGAGCAGCGCGTCCTTCTCCGAGCCCTCTTTCGAGACGGCGTCGAGCCCCACCAGCGCGCCCGGATAGTCTTCCGACTGATAGGACACGCGGACGCCGCGCGTGCGCGCCACGTAGTCGCCCGCGCAGCCAGTCAGCAGGAGCACGCTCGCCAGCGCGAGCACGCCCCCACCTCGAGGGCGCGCCAGGTGGCGGAGAAGAGAGGTCATGAGCAGTCGAGCCTTCGCGTGGAGCCAGCGGCTTGCGTCAGCCTGCTACCAGCTGACGCCGCGCTTCTCGAACTTCTTGCGGATCTGCTTCTCGTCCGTCCACTCGATGAGGCCGGTGCGCACGTTGCTCAGCTTCGCCGTCATCTTGTAGTACACGAGCTTGTCGCGGCCGACCTCCTGGATGATGGAGGCCAGGTCTCCCGTCATCATGAAGTCCACGGACACCTGCGCGCCCGGGCCCTTGGCAGCGTTCGGGTCCACGTAGCCCGACTGCTGGTACTCGTACTCCTCCGCGATGTCCTGGCGCGCGGCCTGGTCCACCATGGCGAAGCGGCCCGTCTGCGCGAGCGCCGTCTGAATCTTGTCGCCCAGCGAGCGCATGTCGATGTGCTCGGACGTGCTGTTCTTCAGCTTGCCCACGAGGACGATGGGCAGCGAGCCGTCCGGACGCGGCGTGGAGAAGCGCGGCGAGTTGGCCAGCGACTCCGCCATCTTCTTGGCGATGAGCTGCAGGTCGTTCTCGTTGAACTGGTCCGACAGCATCTCGATTTCGTTCGGGTCTTCGTACGACCCGCGCGTGTACGCGCGCGGGCCAGTGCACGCGACGAGCGAGGCGGCGAGGCAGGCGGTCAGGATGAGGCGATGGGTCTTCATGGTGCGTATGACTCCTAGTTCCATTCGCATTCGAAGCGGCTGCCCTCGAAGTTCCATTTGTAGTTGAGCACCGCGTCACGGCGGTACCCCGCCGTCAGGCGGCACAGGCTCATGAGCGAGGCGCGGGGATAGTCGAAGGTGTAGCTCTGCGACTTCGCCCGTTCCTGCGGGGTGAGCTGGGAGGGATGGGTGAGCGTGGGGCTGGCGCTGGCGACCACCAGCACGTTGTGCTTGCCGTACGTCTTCAGCGGCACCCGCCCGGAGAGCTGAACGCGGCGCACCGTGCGCGCGACGAGGATGTCGCTGCGGTCCACCGTCGTCTCGTGGCGGTTGCGGCGCTGGAGCAGGTCCGTGATGTTGGCGCTGAAGACGCGGGTGAGGTCCCCGTCGTCGACGAAGAAGTAGAGGAACGCCTCGCGCGCGACGCGGCTCTCGCCGGTGAAGTCCATCGTCACCAGCAGCTCCAGCTCCCGGTTGGGCGCGATGCCGTGGCGCGACACCGCCGCGAGCACGTTCTTGTCCACCCCGGCCTTCTTCAACTTGATGAGGCCGTCCGCGCTGGCGTCACATGCGCAGCGCCGCTCTTCAATCATCTTCACCAACTGCGCGGGCTCGAAGCCGGCCTGGGACAGCTTGGTCAGCTCCTCATCCGTGAGGGGAAGCTGGTCCGAGCGCTCGTAGATGCGCGGCAGCTGGTTCGGGTCCCACTGGATGATGTTGTAGGTCTGCGTGGTGCCCGTGGGGAAAGGCAGGGAGACCTGCGGACCTCCTCCCGTGGAGGAGAGGCTGACGGGGGCCTGACTGGAGGCCAACGCCAGCGTGGCTGCGAGCACTTGGGCAATCATGGCGAGCGACCTCCCCTAGAACCTGTAACCGATGGACATGCCCAGCCGGTGCGTCACGCCGCCACCGCCAATGGGGATGTCCGGGTTGTAGTTGAGCCCCAAGAGGATGTTGTCCCGGTGGCCCATCAGAATCTCGGCGCCCACCTGGGGGGAGATGCCGAAGCGAAGCCCCTCCGCCTCGGGAATCACGATGGCGCCAGCCCTCAGGCCCGCGGTGAACACCAGCGGCCAGCCCCAGGTGCGGAACTTCGGTCCCACCATGCCGATGAAGCGACCACCGTCGAAGACATAGGCGGCGCTCGCGTCAAGCGAGAACCAGTCCGCGCCCCACAGCGACAGCGTGGCGCCCACGTACAGCGGCGGGCCCGACGGCGCGTCCTCGGGGGGCTCCTTGTCATTGATGGCCGCACCCCAGTCGAGCTGGAGCGACACGCCCTGGCTGTTCGAGCCCGAATAGCCGCCCTTGCCATACTCGGATTCCTCGGGCCCATCCGTGCGGCCCCGGTCCTGCGCGGCCGCGGTCAACGGCGCCGCGACGGCCAGCGACAGAAGGGCTCCGCACAACCTGGAATGACGCTTCATCTCGAAGACTCCCACATGCGGTAGGTGCGAAAATTCCAACGCAACGACGGTGCGGCGTCACCAATATTCAAAACACCCTTCCGGCAAGCAAGGGCTCCCTGTCTCTGTCGCACCGTCTCAGGAGGTGCGAGGGCCCGTGGGAGGGAGGTCCTGGGG
>NZ_JABUMQ010000109.1:0-30207 GCF_013336645.1 Myxococcus sp. CA039A
GCGCCTGCCTGCGCCGTGCGCACGCTGGCGGAGGGGGGCCAGTGGCATTGGCGACGGGCGGGGGCCTGTGTTAGGCCGCCCCTCCCCGTTGGCCTGCCCAGGAGACAGGAGAAGCGAATGGCCCGTCGCCACGTCCGAGTCGTCGGCGCGATGCTCGAGAACGAGGAGGGACGCTACCTCATCACCCAGCGTCCCCCCACCGCATCGCTGCCCCTGCTGTGGGAGTTCCCCGGCGGCCGCGTGGAGGAGGGCGAAAGCGACTCCTCGGCCCTCGCGCGGGAAATCCAGGAGGAGATGGGCGTGGCCGTGGAGGTGCTCGACCAGGTCATGCACACCCGCCACGAGTATCCCACCTATGACATCGACTTCCGGGTGTTCCGCTGCCAGTTGGCGGAGTCGGAGCACCACATCCGCCACCTGCGCGTGCATGACCACCGCTGGGTGACGTTGGAGGAGATGTCGCACTACCGCTTCCCCGACGCGGACGCGAAGACCCTGGCGAAGCTGCTGGACCTGGACACCTGACGTGGCGCCCCGCTGGACCTGGGCCCTGCTGTTGAGCGTGGGGTGGGTCGCCTGCTCGCGTCCCAAGCCCGTTCCTTCCGAGGTGGCGGTCCAGGAGGACGCCGGCACCCAGGCACCCGCGGTCGGTGTTCCCGGTTGCGTGGCCTACGGTGTCCCCCAGCAGGCGGGCGTGGTTCCGGACGAGTTGCCAGAGCTGTCCGGACTGGCCGCCAGCGTCCGCCACCCTGGCGTGTTCTGGGCCCACAACGACTCCGGCAACGACTTCGAGGTGTTCGCCATCGACGAGGCGGGCCGGGTGCGGGCCCGGTTGAAGCTCACCGGCGCCGAGCCTCGGGATGTGGAGGACGTGGCGGTGGGGCCGTGCGCGCCAGGCGAGCCCCGCACGTGCGTGTTCCTGGCGGACATCGGCGACAACTTCGAGCTGCGGGAGCAGGTGCGACTGTTCCGGGTGCCAGAGCCGGAGACGCTCGGCGACGCCACCGTGCCGGTGGAGGTGCTGCCCTTCACCTATCCGGACGGCTCGCATGACGCGGAGGCGCTGGTGATGGACGCGCGCTCGGGGCGCCTGGTCGTCCTGACCAAGACGCGCCGTTCTCTGGGCGACGTCTTCGCGTTGGACGGCCTGTCACCCGGCACCGTCATCCAGGCGACGAAGCTGGGCACGCTGGAGGTCCCCGGGGGCGTGGATCGGCTCTCGACGGCCGCGTCGTTGCATCCCTCCGGCCAGCGCCTGTTGGTGCGCACCTACTCGCGGGTGTGGGAGCTGCGACAGTCGGGGGCGACGGATGTCGAGTCGCTGTTGAAGGGCGCTCTCGTCGAGGTGCCGGCCGGGAGCCAGGCCCAGGCGGAGGCGGTGGCCTATCTGCCGGACGGTCAGGGGTATTTCCTGGGCACGGAGTTCACAGGTCAACCCTTGTGGCGGGTGGGGTGTCGCTGATCTCGCGACTCCTGAGTCGGTACGTGGCGTGAAGCCGAGCCAGCGGGTTGACGGTCAGCCGGCGGTGAACATCTTTGCCCGGCTGAGTGTGACGCCATCCGGGCACGGGGCCCGAATGCGCGGGGAGGGGGAGGGCGAGCGTGCCGACGATGAAGCCACAGGAGCTCCCGCCGGGTATGGGCCCGCGGGGAAAGAAGTCCGAGAAGCCAGGGTCGCCGGGCAAGGGGTTCAAGTTCGGCTCACCGCTGGGCTACATCCTGCTGCTCGTCCTGGGCTTCCTACTCTTCCGGAACGTCTTCCAGGACGCGGGCGTCCGGCGGGTGAGCTACAGCCAGTTCCGCGACGCGGTGGAGTCCGGCAACTTCAGCCGGGTCCAGATTTCCAACGAGTGGGTGAAGGGCTTCCTCAAGGACACCGCGCAGCCACCGCCGCCCGCGCAGGGTGAGCGCCCGCTGCGAGGCGAGCCCAGCGCGCTGCCGTGGATGGCGTATCGGGTCCAGGGTGACGAGACGCTCGTCCCCCTGTTGGAGCAGAAGGGTGTCCAGTTCGAGGCCGTGCCTCAGTCGGGGCTGGGCGAAGCGCTGTGGATCTGGCTCCTGCCCCTGGGCCTGTTCTTCCTCTTCTGGAGCTTCATGATGCGGCGGGTGGCCGGAGGCATCGGTCAGGGCCCGCAGAGCGTCATGAGCTTCGGGAAGACCCGCGCCAAGGTGCAGGCCGAGGCGGACACCGGCGTGGGCTTCAAGGACGTGGCCGGCGTGGACGAAGCGGTGGAGGAGCTGAAGGAGATTGTCGAGTTCCTCAAGACGCCGGAGAAGTTCCGCCGCCTGGGTGGGCGCATCCCCAAGGGCGTGTTGCTGGTGGGACCTCCAGGCACGGGCAAGACGCTGCTGGCGCGAGCGGTCGCGGGTGAAGCGGGCGTGCCCTTCTTCAGCCTCTCCGGCTCGGAGTTCGTGGAGATGTTCGTGGGCGTGGGCGCGGCCCGCGTGCGGGACTTGTTCGCCCAGGCCACCGCCAAGGCGCCCTGCATCATCTTCATCGACGAGCTGGATGCCATCGGCAAGAGCCGCAACTCGGGCGTCGCGGGTGGTCATGACGAACGCGAGCAGACGCTCAACCAGTTGCTCGCGGAGATGGACGGGTTCGACAGCCGCGCCGGCCTCATCATCCTGGCGGCGACCAACCGTCCGGAGATCCTGGACAGCGCGCTGATGCGGCCGGGCCGGTTCGACCGGCAGGTGCTGGTGGACCGTCCGGACAAGCGCGGCCGGGAGATGGTGCTGGAGATCCACGCCCGCGGCGTGAAGCTGGGCCCGGACGTGGACCTGAGGACCATCGCCTCGCGCACGCCAGGCTTCGCCGGCGCGGATTTGGCCAACGTGGTGAATGAGGCGGCGCTGCTCGCGGCCCGACGCAACCGCGACGCGGTGATGCGAGCGGACTTCGAGGAAGCGATTGAGCGCGTCGTCGCGGGCCTGGAGAAGAAGAACCGCCGGATGAACGAGCGCGAGAAGGAGATTGTCGCGCACCACGAGGCGGGCCACGCGGTGGTGGGTTGGATGCTGCCGCATGCCGAGCGGGTGACGAAGGTCTCCATCATTCCACGCGGGCTCGCGGCGCTCGGCTACACGATGTCGCTGCCTTTGGAGGACCGCTACCTCATGTCGCTGGACGAGCTGCGCGACAAGATGGCGGGGATGATGGGCGGGCGCGCCTCGGAGGAGATCTTCATCGGAGAGATTTCCACGGGCGCCTCCAATGACATCCGTCAGGCCACGGAGGTCGCCCGGCTGATGGTGCGGGACTACGGCATGAGCACCCTGGGCCCCGTGGCCCTGAGCGCCGACCATGGCCCCAACTTCCTGCGCTCCGCGGGCATCCCCGAATCGCGCACGTACTCCGAGCAGACGGCGCGGATGATCGACGAGGAGGTCCGCAAGCTGGTGAGCGAGGCCCTGGACCGGGCCCGGGAGGTGCTCACCCATCACCGGGACAAGGTGGAGGCCCTGGCCGCGCGGCTGCTCGCCGTGGAGGTGGTGGAGGAGGACACGATGACGGGCATCCTCGGCCCCAAGGTGCTGGCCCAGCGAGGGCTCTTGCACCCCGAGGCCCGCCAGGTCATCTCCGCGCATCCGGTGAACACCAACGAGGAGGCTCCGCCCACGCAGCACGCGGAGAAGCCCCTGGACTCGTAACGGACGTCCGGGCGCCTGCCCTCCGGCCTGGCCCACGCCCCCCGCCACCGCACATTCCTGCGGTGTCCGGGGGGCGAAATTATCTTGAGACCTAAAGGAGGCGACGCCGTGGAGAACAGGATCGGCAAGAGCTATCTGGCCCGGAAGGCTCTCTTCGCGAAGGGGCTCAAGGAAGGGCGGCTCACGGTTCAGGAAATCGAGGAGGCACTGCCAGCCGGGACGTTGACGGCGGCGGAGCGCTGGCTCCTCTACTACTCGCTGCGGGCCGCTCAGGTGGAGATCATCGACGAGGTGACGGGGCAGATCGACCATGGGTTCATGGCCGAGACGCCCGCGCCCCAGGAGCACTAGCTCCCCCTCGCGTTGACACGCCCTCGCGCGCGGTTAGGTTGCGGCCAGGAAAGCCTACCCGCGCACGAGCGCCTTCACACCTCGACTTCAGGTTCGACATGTCCGGCAATTCCCACACCGACGCATCCCAGGAAGCCCAGCACGCCAACGGCGGAGGTCCGCCGGGCCCAGACGCCGGGGAGGCCGCTGCCCGCTCCGAGGAAGCCGAGGCTCGGGCCCCCGCCGATGACGTCGTGTCCGAGGCCGCCGACGCGGAGAAGGAGCGTCTGCGAGCGGACCTGGAAGCCTCCCGCCGTCGAGTGGACGAACTGGCGCGCGCCTACCAGGCGGTGAACAAGGACCGCGAGGAGTTCAAGCAGCGTCTCACCCGCGAGCGTGAGCGGATGATGGACGTGGAGCGCGGCAACGTGGCCGTGTCGCTGCTGGAGGCCATCGACGAGCTGGACCGCGCCCTCTCGATGAGCGCGCAGGACTCCTCCGCGTTGGCCCAGGGGGTGCGGATGATCCGCGACTCGCTCCTGGCCAAGGCCCAGGGGATGGGCATCGAGCGCGTCACTGTCGTGGGGCAGCCGTATGACCCCAACGTGGCGGAAGCCACGGACATGGAAATCACCACCTCCCCGGACGAGGACCAGAAGGTGGTGGCGGAGTTCCGAGCGGCCTACCGGCTGAAGGACAGGGTCATCCGCCCCGCCCGGGTGAAGGTGGCCAAGTACGTGGCCCCCGCCCAGGCGTGACGGGCGGTTGCTCGAAAAACGCGGAAGACGGCGGCGGCGTGGGTTGTTCCCGCCGCTCGCCATGCGTCGCCGTATAAGCTGCCACTCCGTGTCTTCTCGACTGCTGTCCGTTCTGCTCGTCCTGGCGGTGACTCCTCTGACGGCGGGTGCCGAAGAGGAGGGTCCGGTGGGGCCCTGGCTCCAGGCGCGTGTGCGTGAGCACGCCGCCTGGTTCACCTATCAAGGCAATGGCGAGGGCCGTGCGGGCGCCATGGGGCTGTGGCGCGAGCGCCCGGCCGGTGAGCCGGGCCTTCCCAACTTCGTGCCACCCACGTCGCTGGCGCCGCTGATTCGCGCGGTGGAGGCGGGCGTCGTCAACATCATCACGGTGAGCCCCCGGGAGAGCGGGCTCGCGGGGATGAAGCGCTCCACGGGCTCGGGCTTCGTGCTGACGGCGGACGGGCTGGTCGTCACCAACAGCCACGTGGTGTCCGGGGCGAACAAGATCGCCGTGCGCCTGTCGGACGGCCGCGAGTTCTCCGCGGAGGTCGTCGGTCGGGATGCGTCCACGGACGTGGCGCTCCTGCGGCTGAGCGGCTCCGACATGGGGGATTTGCCGGCGCTGTTCCTCGGAGACTCGGACCGGCTGGAGGTGGGGGACTGGGTGGTGGCCATCGGCAACCCCTTTGGCCTGGACCACTCGGTGGCGCACGGCATGATTTCCGCCAAGGAGCGCGTGCTGGGCGTGGGCCAGTTCGACGACTTCATCCAGACGGACGCGCTCATCAACCCGGGCAACTCCGGCGGGCCGCTCTTCAACATGAAGGGCGAGGTGGTGGGGGTGAACACGGCCATCATCAGCCAGGGGCAGGGCATCGGCTTCGCGGTGCCCATCAACCTGGTGAAGGATTTGCTGCCCAACCTGCGGGAGAACGGGAAGCTGGAGCGCGGCTGGCTGGGCGTGGTCGTCAACGATGACCGGGAGAGCGGCGAGCGGCGCGCGCCCCTGGTGAAGGACGTCTTCCGGGGCAGTCCCGCTCACGCCGCGGGCATCCGCTCCGGCGACAGGTTGGTCGCGGTGAACGGGCGGACCATCGGCTCCTATCTCCAACTGCTTCGCAAGGTGGCGCTGCTGGCGCCGGGTTCGGAGGCGCGGCTGACGCTGTTGCGCCCGGGGGCGAAGCAGGAGGAGGTGACCGTGCGGCTGGTGGAGCGTCCCGCCCAGGAGGCCACGGAGGGGCTGGTCCAACGCACGTCCAGCGACGAGGACCTGGGGCTGGCGCTGCGGGATTTGACGCCGGACGTGGCCGCGCCGCTGGGGCAGGAGGCCTGGGCGGGGGCGCTCGTGTCGGCGGTGACGCCGCGCAGCCCCGCGGACGAGGCGGGCCTTCGCGCGGGGGACGTGGTGACGGAGGTCAACCGCAAGCGGGTGAAGGACGCGGCCGGGGTGCGCGCGGCGCTGTCCAGGGGCAGCTCCGGGGCGAGCATCCTGCTCCGGGTGAAGCGGGGCGACTCCCTCCAGTACGTGGCCATCGCCCGCTAGAGGGAGTCAGTCCGTGACGCGGGCCTAGCGGCTCGCGTTGGCGTCCTTGCCGTTGAGCCACAGGCCGAGCTGCGTGCCGGTGCGGCCCTCGGTGACGATGAGCCCCTCGATGCGGGCCGTCACGCCGTAGTTCTTCCCGCCGCCCTTCTTCGGCAGCGACCACACACCCTGCGGCGTGAAGACGACCTGGGCGCGCACCCCTCGCATGGAGAACATGCGGGAGAAGATCTGTCCGTTCCACCCGTCCGGCAGCGTGCCGGTGACGGTGAGGTAGGGCAGCACGGGGTTGCCGTTGCCGTCCGACTTCTTCGGGGCGCCGTGAGTCATCGCGTAGCGGCCACCGGGGAAGAACGGGGTGATGTTGATGGTGTACTCGCCCGTCACCGGAGAGTACGGGCCCGGCGACAGCATGCTGGCGTCGTCCTCCACCACAATCATGTACAGCTGCTTGCCCTGGTACTTCTTGCGGAACGCCTCCGCCTGGGACTTGCACTGCGGGTCCACCAGCGCCCCTTCACACGCGCCAATGTACTTCTCCAGGAAGGCCCCCAGGCCGCCCAGGGGCTCGGACTCGTCGCGCAGCTTGGCGAAGCGCGCGTCCACGTCGGCCAGGGCCAGGGTGGGCAGGAGGAGGGCGGCGACGGCGACCAGAAGGCGGCTCAAGACGGAGAACTCCAGGGCTTTGGGGGGAGGGGAATGGTGCCATGTCCCGCGAAATCCCGGGGATGCCTTCTCGTAGGTGGGCAGGGGTGGATGTAGGTAAATAAATTGCCTACATATGGCTACCATGTAGGGTGTGCCTGTCACCACCTGTTGCCGGGAGGCACCCCCAGTGTTCGAGCGTCCGCAAGAGCGTCGTACTCACCTGCGCTTCGACAAGGTCTTCACCGTCTACCTCACCACCCAGGACGGGATGATGAGGGGCGTCGGTCGCAACATCAGCGCTCGCGGCATGTTCGTGGAAGTCCGGGACCAGGTGGGGCTTGGAGAAAAGCTCAAGGTCACCTTCGCCGGCGAGGACGGCACGGAGATGACGTGCCTGTGCGAGGTCCGCTACCAGGTGGCGCTGGCGTTTGGCCGCAAGGACGGGCGCGAGGGCAGCAGCCGCGGCGTGGGCCTGCGAATCGTGGCGTACGAGACGCACGACGACGCGCCCCTGCTCCTGGTGGACCGCGAGCGGGTGATGCACTGAGGTGACGTGTGGGGGCCCGGAAGGGCCCGGGTGGCCCGACGCTCCCGTGACAGGGGGCCACGACGGGGCGACTTCCGAGGCACCCACCACGCATGACAAGGGCACGGTCCTCGAGGAGAGGAGCCGTGCCCTTGGTGTTTCAGGGGGGCGGAAAGCGCGCCCGGATTACTGCGAGAAACCCTCGAGGAGGTAGTGGGCCTCGATGCGCTTGAGCGCGAGGATCATCGCGGCGCAGCGGGAGTCCACGGCCTCGCCGGCGCAGTAGCCGCGGCTGTCGTGCATGTCCGTCTTGCGCGGCTGGTTGCGGGAGATGTCGCGGATGATGCGGTAGTTGCGCTTCATCGCGCGCTCCAGGCGCTGGTCGACCTCGGCCTCGCTCCAGCGCTCCATGCGCTTGTTCTGGATCCACTCGTAGTAGCTCACCGTCACGCCGCCGGCGTTGGCGATGATGTCCGGGATCATCTCGATGCCGCGCTTCTGGAGGACGCGGTCGGCTTCCGGGGTGGTGGGGCCGTTGGCGCCCTCGGCGATGAGCTTGACCTTGAGGCGCTCGGCGATTTCGGCGGTGATTTCGCCACCCAGCGCGGCGGGCAGGAGGATGTCCGCCTGCACTTCCCAGAGGTCCTTCTTCTCGATCTTCTGGGCGCCGGGGAAGCCCAGCACGCTGCGCTTGAGGTTCTTGGGGTCCTGGACGTAGGCGGTGAGCGCCTGCACGTCGATGCCGTCCCCGTTGTAGATGGTACCGTCGGAGTCATTGACGGCCAGGAGGCGCGCGCCCATGCCGCCCAGGATGATGGCGGCGTGGCTGCCCACGTTGCCGAAGCCCTGGAGGACGAAGGTCTTGCCCTTCACGCTCTCGCCACGGTCGGCGTAGTAGTCCTCGATGCAGAACGCGACGCCCTGGCCGGTGGCCTTGCCGCGGCCCTCGGAGCCGCCGATGCGGACGTCCTTGCCGGTGACGATGCCGCGCAGGTTGTGGCGCTCGCGCTCACCGTCGGAGAACTGGCGGTACAGCAGGGCCATGATCTCCGGGTTGGTGCCCACGTCGGGGGCGGGGATGTCGATGTTCGGCCCGATGAGGCTCTTGAGCCGGTACATGAAGCGCAGGGTGATGGCTTCCAGCTCCTCGCGGCCGTACTCGCGCGGGTCAATCTGGATGCCGCCCTTGCCGCCGCCGAAGGGCACTTCCGCGATGGCGGTCTTCCAGGTCATCTCCGCGGCCAGGGCCTTGAAGAGGTCCAGGGACACCTCGCGGTGGTAGCGCAGGCCGCCCTTGTAGGGGCCACGGGCCTGGTTGTGCTGGACGCGGTAGGCCTTGAAGCGCTGGGACTCACCGGGGACCAGCTGGTAGACCTTGCCGTCCGGCAGGCGCAGGTGGCCCTGGCGGATGGCGACGTCGGAGCCCAGGAGGGCGCGGCCGTTGAGGATGATGCTGCCGTTGGCGAGCAGCTCCAGGCCTTCCTTGTTGCGCACCTGCGTCTCGGGCAGGTCGGCGAACGTCTTGGCCCGCTCGGGGATGAGGGGGACGAGGCGGTCCTTCAGCTTCGCCGTGACGTAGAAGATGTGCTCGTAGTCGGGCTCTTCCAGCTCCAGGCGGACGCGCTTGTCCAGCTTGATGAGGTCCGCCGCCCGATGGAAGATCTCCATCGCCTCGGTGTAGACGGTGCGCTTCGGCGTGGGCGCGGGAGCGCGCATGAAGTTCTCTTCGCTGGCCATGATGAAAGTGGCTCCTTGTGGTCCCAGCCACATGGGGCCGGGGACGCGGGGATAGCGGGGCCCTTATGCGCATATGCGACACAGGGGGTCAACCGCCGTGGCGCCCACCTCCCGTCCCGAAAAACGGAGCGATGACGGGTACTTATGGCAACGCGCTGTGTCACCCACGGCGGATGCACTGTGTCATCGTTGTCGCGGTGCCAGCGCCGTTCGTTGGTGTTCGAAGCAGGGTGTTCAGAATCAAAAAGAAGGGGCACATCATTTCTCCTTGCCCCACTTCGAACGCGATGGTACTCAGCGCGCCGCCTTCCGCCGACATAGCTCAGTGGTAGAGCAACTGATTCGTAATCAGTAGGTCCCCAGTTCAAGCCTGGGTGTCGGCTCCAAACAGTGAAAAGGGTCGGTTGCCGCGAGGCAGCCGGCCCTTTTTGCTTTCGGGGTCATCCTCCCTTCCAGGGGGCCATCACCTCGCTGCTTTCAGAGAAGATGAGGCCGTCCTTCTGGATGGCGCCGATGCACAGGAAGTCGCCGGAGTCGAAGCCGACGTTGAGGACTCGCTGGGTGGCGTCCCCAAGGAGCGTCGGACCCATGCGCCGTGCGAGATGCCGGACAGCGAGCGCGGCATAGGCCAGTGCCAGGGGATATTCGGCGTCGTTGCCGAGCCCGGCTTCGTGCCCATAGGCGACTTGGTAGATGGAATCGAGGACGGTGGAGCCCGAGTCGGGCGTGCCCTTGCCCCACCGCTCCCGGAACAGCCAGTCGGGGTCGGTCGCGTCATACGGGGCCCCGATGAGATGGATGTCCGCTGTCACGCGATTCCGCACCGTCGGGTTGAAGAGGCCGAACCAGAGGCCGGGGATGGGCGCTGGCGATGGAGTTCGCGTCTGTGCCCCAGGTCCCAGCGCCTTGTAGGAAGGCAAGCCCAGACAGACGCCAGTGTGATAGGAATTGAAGGCGTGCTGGATGAGTTCAGAGCGACAGGACTCCAGGGCTCTCATTGGATTTGTCAGACCCCAAAGTCAGGATATGGCGCCCTGATGCTCAAGGGTTCCTTTGGGGGATTCCATGAGGTTGATTGCAGTGGTTGGTCTGCTGCTGCTCGCGTCGGGGTGTGCGACCCCTCGTGTCGTCCAGATTGATGCTGGGAATGGTCAGCGAGTCATTCACAAATCGGTGGACGTTGACCCAGTCGAGGTGAACGAGGAGGAGTTCAAGTCTGCCCTCACGCAGCTCATCCTCGACTTGAGGATGGACGTTGCGTTCCGAGAGGCTGAAGCGGCAGATGAGCGAGGATGGGTGCGGTCCAGGACGCTGCTTGCCTCCTCAAACGGTCTCGCGGATTCCGGCTCGGGGAGTTCACCCGAGTCGTTGTACGCGCGCATCTGTCCCGACTCGGATGGTTGCTTGTCCCTGGTCGGAGGGACGGGGCTTACGTTCTCGAGGAAGGACCGAACGCTCATGGCCCTGTCCTTCGCGCTCGATGCTGTATGGGAGGCTGTGGAGGGAGAACTCGGCAAGATGCTCAACCCCGCGGCGCTCAAGGCCATGGTGACCTCGGCGGCGCTGAGCGTTCTTCTCACGATGACCTTGCCCGAGCCCGTCACCAAGGTCATCGCGGTGACCCTGACGGCGGCGATGGTGGCCTATCTCGGAGTGGTGCCGGTCTGGGAGATCGGGCGAGGTTTCGTCCAGTTGTGGGATGATGCGGGCAGGGCAATGAGCGTCATCGAGCTACAGGACATCGGCCACCGCTTCGGACGGGTGTTGGGGACGAATGGCACGCGCGTCCTCGTGCTGCTCGTCACGGCGGCCCTCGGTGGAAAGAGCGCAATGGCGTCCCAGGGGCCAAGGCTTCCCGGCTTCGCCCGGGCTGCGCTTCGAGGACAGGCCGAGGCGGGATTCCAGCTCGGGGCGGCGCTGAACGGCGGCGTGTCGTCAATCGCGATGCCCGCCGCTGGTGTTCTGAACGTCGCTCTGGCGCCCGGAGCTGCTGCCGCCCTGGCGATGTACTCGGATGGGCGGATTCCCGGTGACGAGGTCGGGCCCGTTCATCACATCTGCACGAACAAGAACCCCATCGCAGACACTACCGGGGGGCCTTGGACGCCGAGGTGCGAGGAGGTCTTCAAGAAGGCCGGGATGACTCTTGAGGACGCTGCAAACAAGGTCCGGCTCAATGGGCACGAGGGGCCTCACCCCGAATTTTATCACAATGAGGTGCTTCAGCGCCTCACTCGTTCTGTTGCGCGCTGCCGAACGGCGGAGAGCTGCCGGGCCAGTTTGATGAAGGAACTCGCGAAGATTGCAGATGAGTTGCTTACACAGGGCTCAGAATTGCGCAGTTTCATCGTGAAGTAGGAGGGTAGGGTGGAACGGAACTTCTATTGGGTGAGACTTGGCGATGTGCCCCAGTGGCTTCTAAAGACGCCGATACGGGATTCTGGTGAGGCATTTGACGAGCCTTGGATGTTCGCGGATGGTCGTGTCCTTCCACACCCTGGACCCATCAAGGCGCAAGTTTCACATCCCGGGACGAAGCGCACGTTCGTGTTCGCAGGGGTAGAGGGAACTCCCATCGTCAGCGAAGCACTCGCGAATGTCTTCAGAACACTGGCTCCTGATGACGTCCAACTGTTTCCGGTGACGGTGGACGGAGCGCCCGAATTGTATTTCGTCGTCAATGCAACCAAGGTCCTTGATGCCATAGACGAGGCACGGTGCCGGGAGGTTCATCACTATGACAAGGACGACTCAGTCCCTGAATATGAAGGAGAGTACAACTGGATCTACGGACTGCGAATAGACCCCTCGAAGACTGAAGGCGCCCATGTCTTTCGGTTGAAGAAGTTCAAGATTGCGTTCGTTGTTTCAGAGGACATCAAGAACGCACTCGAAGGGGTAGGAAACCTCGGGGTGTCGTTCGAGCGCGTAGCCGGAACGCCCGAGTCGTTCTGATGGTTGATGACAAGCTCCGAGGAGAGGGGCCCCTCGGAGCGCGGCGGAACTGACCGACCCGTACTGCTATTTCACAGGGGCGCGATTCCCTCATCGGTTGCCGCGAGGCAGTCGGCCCTCTTGGATTTCGAGGTTTCGCTCGTGGCTTGGCTGCGCGCGGGTGTGTCCTCGCCGAGCGTCGGCTGATAGGAACGCCCCATGAACCACGGTCCTCCCCGCCGGGTCGCCATCGTCGCGGCCCTCCGTACTCCCTTCGCCCGCAGCAACACCGCGTACGCACGCCTCTCCAACAAGGACATGCTGACGGACGTCCTGCGGGGTCTCGTCGAGCGCACGGGCCTGGGCGGCGTCCGGCTGGGGGAGGTGGTCGGCGGCGCGGTGATGAAGCACTCGCGCGACTGGAACCTGGTGCGGGAGTGCACGCTGTCCAGCGGGCTGGACGCCGCCACGCCCGCCTATGACGTACAGCAGGCGTGCGGCACCGGCCTGGAGGCCTGCATCCTCGTGGCGAACAAGATCGCCCTCGGGCAGATCGACGCGGGCATCGCCTGCGGCACCGACACCACGTCGGACGCTCCGGTGGCCGTGAGTCGGCGGATGCAGCGCGCGCTGATGGCGATCAACGGCGCGAAGACGCAGGGGGCGAAGATCGCGGCGGCCCTGAAGTTGCTCGACCCGCGCGCGTTCGTGCCGGAGATTCCCGTCAACGCCGAGCCTCGCACGGGCATGTCCATGGGCCAGCATGCCCAGCGCACGGCCGACCGGTATGGCATTACCCGCGAGGCCCAGGACGCCCTCTCGCTGGCGAGCCACCAGCACCTCTCGCGTGCCTACGACGCGGGCTTTTTCTCCGACCTGGTGATGCAGTACCAGGGCCTCGCGCGCGACAACAACCTGCGGCCGGACACCACCCTGGAGAAGATGGCGAAGCTGCCGGGCGCCTTCGACCGCGAGAAGGGCACCATCACCGCGGCCAACTCCTCCCCGTTGACCGATGGCGCCTCGGCCGTGTTGCTCGCCAGTGAGGAGTGGGCGCGTGCGCGCGGACTGCCCGTGCTCGCGTATCTGTCGGCGGGCGAGGTGGCCGCGGTCGACTTCGTCGACGAGCGCGAGGGGCTTTTGATGGGCGGCGCTTACGCCGTCCCCCGCATGCTCCAGAAGCGCGGGCTCGCGCTGGGGGACTTCGACTTCTACGAGATTCACGAGGCCTTCGCCTCCGTGGTGCTGTGCACGCTGGCTGCCTGGGAGTCGGACGCCTTCTGTCGCGAGCGGCTCGGGCTTCCGGGGGCCTTGGGGGCCATCGAGCGTGACCGGCTCAACGTGAAGGGCAGCTCCATCGCGGCCGGACATCCCTTCGCCGCCACGGGCGGTCGCATCGTGGGTACGCTGGCCAAGGCATTGTCCGAGGCGGGCTCCGGCAAGAAGGGCCTCATCTCCATCTGCGCGGCGGGCGGTCAGGCCGTCACCGCCATCCTCGAAACCTAGGGAGCGACGACTTCATGGCCGACAAGCTGATGACGCTGGCGAACAACCCCGTGACGGGAGGGCTCGTGAGGGCGCTGGGTCTGCCGACCCCGCCGCCGCTGGCACGGGCCAAGGAAGGCTGGGTGGCACAGCCCTTCGTGGACCGTGTGGTGTTGCTGGGCACGGCACCCGGTGGCTTCGCGACGGAGGCTGCCCGGAGCGCGCTCTCGGGCGGAGGCGCGCGCGTGCTGGACGTGTTGCCGGAGCAGGAGGGCCGAGGTGTGGATGTGGCGCTCTTCGACGCCACGGGGCTCTCCACCCCGGCTGACTTGCGCGCCCTCTACGATTTCTTCCACGTGACGGTGCCGCGACTGGCGCGCAACTCGCGTGTGCTGGTGCTCGTGGGGCTTCCCGAGGAGGCACCGGGGCCCGCGGCGGCCGCCGTGGCGCGTGGTGCCGAGGGCTTTGTGCGGAGCCTGGGCAAGGAAGTGGGACGGCGCGGTGCCACGGCCAACCTCGCTTACGTCGCGCGGGGTGCCGAAGACCGGCTCGCTGGGCCCGTGCGCTTCTTCTGCGGCGTGCAGGCCACCTATGTCTCCGGACAGGCGGCCCGAGTGACGTCCTCCGTGCGCCCCGTGGTTTCGGCGCTCATGGTGGCCGCGCTGAAAGGGAAGGTGGCGTTGGTCACCGGGGCCGCGCGAGGCATCGGCGCGGCCACGGCCGAGCGCCTCGCGCAGGAGGGGGCTCGTGTGGTTCTCCTGGACGTGCCCGCGCTCCAGGATGCCCTGGAGGCCACAGCCGCCCGTGTGGGCGGAGAGGCCCTGGCGCTCGACATCACGGCCCCCGATGCGCCCGCACGCCTCGTGGCGGAGCTGCAAGGGCGCCACGGCGGCGTGGACGTGGTGGTGCACAACGCGGGAATCACCCGTGACCGCACGATCGCCAAGATGACGCCCGAGGCGTGGGACCAGGTGCTGTCCGTCAACCTCGCCGCCATCATCGCCGCCGACGAAGCGCTGCTTGCCTCCGGTGCGCTGCGGGACGAAGGGCGCCTCGTGTACCTCTCCTCCATCAGTGGCGTGTCGGGCAACTTCGGGCAGACGAACTACGCGGCGACGAAGGCCGCTCTCATCGGCTACGTGGCGGCGCTCGCGCCGACGCTCGCGCCGCGTGGCATCTGCGCCAACGCGGTGGCTCCGGGCTTCATCGAGACGGCCATGGTGGCGAAGATGCCTCTCATGACGCGCGAGGTGGGCCGCCGGCTCAACTCCCTGTCACAGGGCGGCCAGCCGCGCGACGTGGCGGAACTCATCACCTTCTTCGCCAGTCCCGGGGCATACGGGGTGACGGGCAATACCTTGCGTGTTTGTGGACAGGGCCTCGTCGGCGCCTGAGTGACTCGGGCGCGCTTCTCGCCGGGCGCGGTTGCATGGAGGGCGAACACCTGGGGCGACACGTCGCTCCAGATGCCGCCCTGCTCTGATGAGCGCCCGCCGACGCAAGTCACTTCGCCATCAGCCTGTCTCGCTCTTGTTGCCTTGCTCTGATGCAAGACGGACACGGAAGGGCGCCACCCGTCGCGCGGTCGTGACTCCGGGTTTGCTCTGTTCATTCCCGATGTGACGAGCCCAGTCCGTGGGCCACCTTCCGGAACGCATCGCGCGCTTCCGGCGTGAAGGTCGCGCCCACGAACACATGGAATGCGCCGGGGTACTCGTACAGCCGGATGCTTCCGCCCACGGCCTCCACTTTCCCGCGGAGCTCGCGGGCGTCCAGGATGAACAAGTCATCGGTGCCCTGGAACACGTCGATGGGCGGCAATCCGCGCAGGTCGCCGTGAATCGGGCTGAGGGTGGGAAGCGAGAGGTCATCGCCCCCCGCCCACCACTGCCCCGCCTCCAGCAGGCGCGCGGTGCTCAGCATGACGTCGCGTGGCTCGATGGCGGGGATGCCCGGGTTCGTCATGGCGAGATCCAACCAGGGCGAGAACAGGATGAGTCGTCCCGGGAGTGGCAGGCCGAGGTCTCGGAAATGAAACGTCTGCCCGAGTGCCAGTCCACCGCCCGCGGAGTCCCCGCACAGTGCCACCTGTGTCGCGGGGGTCGTGGCGAGGACCTGCCGGTACACCTCGGTGAGAAAGGGATAGGCGTCGCGATGCGTGAATTCGGGCGCCAGCGGATAGATGGGGACGGTGACACTCGCACCGGTGTGCCGGATGAGTGACTCGATGATGCGCCAGTGAGGGAGGATGAACTCGTTCACGTACGCGCCGCCGTGCGCGTAGATGAGGTGCCATCCGCTGGCACGCTGGCGTGGCGTCAATTTGAACACCGCGCGTCCGGCGACCTTTCGTTCCTCCACGTTCGTGAGCGCGTGCAGTGCGCGCGGTAGCGCAGGAACGGTGGGATACGTGCGCGTCTTCGCGGTCCGCCGGAAGGCCTCGGGGTCCGAGCGGTACTTCTTTCGGAGGCCCAACCAGAACTTCGCGGCGCTCATCCTGAGACTGCTCATGCGACTCCTGAAGCCCAGGATGGAATCGCCAGGCTTCGCGTCGTCACGTTCCATCCTCGGATGCGGAGAGTCTACGCCAAGATCGACGGACTCCGCGCAACTGACACGAGGCCCAACTCATCCCCTGCCATCAGTGTGCAGGTGTCGAAGAGGGCGAGGACGCCGTGAGTCCGCACGCCCGGTTGGCGGGAACGGCCACGTCGAGCTTCTTCGGCTTGGGCAGGTCGAGGTGCTCCATGATGCGGATGAACTCCTCCCGACTCTTCCCCGCCACGCGGGGGTTGTGCCGCTTCTCCTCGGCGATGCTCGTGACGGTGCGGCCCTTGTAGTCGTGCGCGGGGTAGACGAGCGTCGTGTCCGGGAGCCCGAAGAGGACCCGCGTGACGCTGTCGTAGAGTTGGCTCGCGTCCCCGTTCTGGAAGTCGGTGCGCCCGTTGCCGCGCACCAGCAGGGCATCCCCGGTGAAGACACGGTCCCCGAGGAGGTAGCTGACGCTGTCGTCCGTGTGGCCCGGTGTCGCGAGCACCTGGAAGTCGAGCTGGCCAATCCGCAGGTGATCCCCGTGGTGGACCTGGACGTCGGCGCATGCGGCACCTCTCACGCCCCCCACCACCGTGCACCGAGTCCTCGCCCTCAAGGCACCAGATGCTGTGACGTGGTCGGCATGTACGTGGGTGTCGAAGACATGCGTCAGCGTGAGGTCCAGCTCGCGCACCAGCTGAAGATCTCGGTCGACCTGCTCCAGCACGGCGTCGATGAGGACCGCCTGACCCGTCGACTCATCTCCGAGGAGATAGGTGTAGGTCGAGGACTCGGAATCGAAGAGCTGGCGGAAGATCATGTCGAAGCCTCGTGTCCCTGTGACTCGAGGGGGAAAGGTCTCGGGCCCCTCATCCTCAGAGTGCGACCCGCGGGGGCAGGAGTGGACAGTCGAGTGACGAGGGGCCCGCTCCCCGCGCATGAGGGCTTGCCGCCAGTGTCCCCGCGTGCAAGCTCACCCTGTCTTCCATCGAAGGTGCGCTGGCGCACCTGCCTGCCTCCGGAGCCTCACCATGAAGTCCTCTCTCGTCGTCGCGACCGTGCTCGCGAGTCTCCTCCTCGGTGCTTGTGCCAGCCGGCAACGGCCGGTCCGCGACGAGGCCCACCGCTGGGTCGACGCGGGCGCCACCCTGGTGGATGTCCGCACCCCGGAGGAGTTCGCCGCCGGTCACCTGCCCGGTGCGGTGAACATCCCCGTGGACGACCTGTCCCAGCGACTCCAGGAGCTCGGCTCGCCGGAGAAGCCCCTGGTCATCTACTGCCGCAGCGGTGGACGCAGCGCTCGCGCCGAGAAGCTGCTGAAGGAGCAGGGCTTCCAGCAGATCCTCAACCTCGGCCCCATGTCGACGTGGGAGTGACCTCGGGCCGCGCGCCAGGCGCCCTCGTCTGTGTCACGGCAAATCAGGCCGAGATGCACGCCCCGAAAGCCAGTGGGTCATACAGCCAGGTCGGGCTGGAGCATTGATCACGCGGGTTGCTCTCCACGTCCTTGAGCAGCAGCGCTCAGGCCGCAGGCGTCAGACGGGAAGGCTGGCCGGGGTGCCCACGAGCCTCCAAGGCCTGGACACCCTCCTCGCGCTGCCCTTCAGCAGACAGCAGGAGCCCTGCGGCACGCCCTGCCGCCCGCCGCGGTGCAGCAGCCCTGTCAGCAGGCGCCGCTGTCCCTGAGGCAGACCGTCACTTCGAGCGCTGCTCAAGCTTCCGCAATTCTCTCTCCACATACTTGCGTTGAGCCGCAGTGCTCTTTCGCAACAGGAAGGACCGATAGGCATTGATGGCCTCAGGTCCCTTCCCCATGTCCCGAAACAGGTCTCCCCGATTCAAATAGAGCACGTCGCGCTCGTGGCCCGTCGCGGTGAGCAGCGCCAGGCAGTCGTCGAGGACGGCCTGGGCCTGGAACCACTCCTTGTGGGACCACAGCGCGAAGCCGAGGTTGTTGAGGATCTCGGCCCAGAGGTCGATGATCGCCTCCCTCTGTTGGTCCACCTGTGGCCTCAGGATGTCGCTCACCACCCGGAATCCATTGCGCAGGTCCAGGGGCGCCCCGGCGATGAGCCGGCCTTCCGCGAGCCATGTCCGGTAGATTGTGGTCCACTCACTGAGCGCCGCCTCTTGCTGCCCCGTGCTCCACTGAGTGAGCGCACTTTCGCTCACGGCAAGCAGGTCTTGGCGGATGCGATGGAGGCCCTCCAACTCCTTCAGGTCTCTGTCGGCGCTACTCTCTGTCGTCCATCCGCTCTCTTGCATCTCCTCGACCTGCGGAAGGGAGTATGTGCGCCCCATGTATGCCTCGCACGTGACGTCTGCCTCGCCCTTCTGCGCGAACGTGCAATCACAGGTAGGAAGCGCGGTGCCCCCGCCCGACCAGCTCAAGCTGTCCGCGACGCGGGACAAGGAGATGGACTCGTCGGCGTCGGGGAGGATCTCCTCGACACACGCGCAGATCTTCCGTGTCATGGCCTCGCTGGCCATGGCATCCACCTTCGAGCTGACGCTGTCGATGACCCACAGGGAGCACCCATCCCGAGGCGCGGCGAGCAGCCAGCGGGAGTTGGGCAGGTAGGCCCACGTGAGGTCGCGGGCCCCTCCGTCCCTGGGACCCAGTGCCTTCTCCAGGGCGACCGCTGCCTCCGGAAAGGCCTCCTCGGGGGAGCGTCCTTCATCCGGGAAGAGGGAGACGCCCCATACCTTCTGCTTGCGCTGGAGCCGGACCAGACATCGCTGAGGACCATTGCCGAAGCGGATGGCGGCGGAGGTCGCACTCTCGGGCTCGGGGACGAGCCGCGCCACCTCGCCCATTGTCGGACAGCCATTGAGCGGCAGGCTCGTTCGCACCAGAGCCGGGGCAACGGGCTGCCCCGTGCGTGGGTCCACCACGAAGAAAGCGTCATGGAAGAGGGGCGGTTCCACGCGGTCGCGGGTCCATGGACTGGGGACGACGAAGTAGCCCACGCGAAGTCCGACCTCTGGGAGTTCGACCCATTGCTCCTCGACGAGGAATCGTCCGCGACGCCAGTCCTGGAAGGCGGAAGTCTTCTTGAGATTCGCCGACGAAATCTCTGGGGAGGGCATGGTCCCAGCGGCGACAAGGAGTGACAAGAGGAGGGGAAGCATGGACGATCCGTGAATCTACTCCAGACGCGGCCTCGACGTGAGCTCAGGGCCCCAGGTGAGGTGCCCCCGTGTGTGCATGGTAGGGGACGGCGGCCTCACTCGCGGTTGTCGAAGCATGGCTCACGCGGGTTGCTCTCCGCGTCCTTGAGGACAGCTCAGTCGTCATCGTCGTCGCCGTCACCCGCGCCGCCGAAGATGCCTTCCGCCTCCGCCGGGGTCGGCGCGTCGAACGTGCAGGTCAGCTCGTCGCCATTCTCATAGCGGTAGATGAAGTGACCCGCGGCGCGCTTGTCGTCCACCACATCGAACGTCACGGAGCCTCCCCTCGGCAGTCCGGACGCCTCGTGGTAGCCCCTCCCGGAGCCCGACGATTTTCTCAGGGTGCCATACCAGCCGTGCACCAGCAGATTCACCTCCGGGGCGAACTCGGTCTCCTTGTTGATGAGCAGCACCGTCCGCGAGCCACTGCCCTCATCGATGCGCCTGTCCTTATCCAGGAGGATGTCCACGCCAAAGCCCGTCAGTCCCGCCTGACCGCGCGGGAGATAGGTCAAGTTCACCCAGTTGGAATCGTAGGCCTCGTCCATCAACCGGGACGCCACGCCATCGATGGGCCAGACCACGGCCTCTCCCAGATAGGTGCCTCGACATTCTCCCGTTGCGTCCCGGCCACCGCCACAAGCGGTGAGGAACAGGGCGGTGGCCATCCATGGAAGCGCCGCGCGAAGACTCAGACAGTTCATGGCTGCCATTCTAGGGGCATCCCCTGTCTGATTTCCTCAACGGGCCAAAAGAACAGTCTCCCTGGAATTGCCTGACGCGGTGCATTGCCTGGCGGAATCCCTGACATGCGTCACTTCAGGCCAAGGTCGACGCCGTCGAGAGCAGCACGGGAAGAACCTGCTCCGCGGGCCCCAGGACCTCGACGTCGAAGTCCGGATGGCGGGGCTCCATGGGGGTGAGATTGACGAGGAGCGTCCACGCCCCCGCGTACTTCGCGCCCCGGACGAAGTTGGCTGCGGGTGCCACCGTCCCGGACGTTCCGATGGCGATGAAGAGGTCACAGTCGCGCAGGGCCTTCTTGGCCGCCCACTCCGCGTCCACGGGGAGGGGTTCACCGAACAAGGTGATGGCGGGGCGGAGGAAGTGACCGCACGCGGGGCACGTCGGGGCCGCATCGGGCTGTGAAGTGTCCGCGAAGGGGCTCTGCGTACACGCTGGATTGGAGCAGCAGGTGCGCAGCAGGGAGCCGTGCAACTCGACGACCTCCGGGCTGCCCGCGCGGGTGTGGAGCCCATCCACGTTCTGCGTCAGGAGGGTGAAGGTCGAGCCCTTCCCGAGCCGCCCCGCCCATTCCGCGAGTGCGAGGTGCGCCGCGTTCGGCTGGGCGTCCCCCACCAGTCCTCGCAGCGAGCCGAAGAGCTTCCAGACGCGAGAGGGGTCGCGTGCGAGGAGCTCCACGTCTGGGACCTCTTCCATGCCAGGACGCGTCCACAGTCCACCGGGACCACGGTAGGTGGGCAGGCCCGAGGCCACGGAGATGCCCGCGCCGGTGAGCACCACGATGTGGCGCCAGGTGCTCGACTGGAGTCGATGGCGGAGCTGCCGCAGCACGTTCTCTTCGGTGAGCAGGGCGGTCATGGTGTCGCGCCAGTCTAGCGACTCTGGCTGAAGAGGTGCTTCGCCATGAAGTCCACGAAGACGCGCAGCTTGGGGGACAGGTAGCGGCTGGACGGCCACAGCATTCGGAACGTGCCTTCGTGCTGTGTGTGGTGTTCGAGCACCGTCGCCAGGGTGCCGTCCGCGAGCTGGCGGCGGATGGCGAAGTCCGGCAGGCAGGTGATGCCGAGGCCCTGCTCGGCCATGAAGATGAGCGGTTCGATGGTGCTCACGACCGCCGTCGTCGGCAGCTCCATCTCCTTGCGCCCGCGTCGCAGGGGCCAGCGCTCCAGCTTGCCGTTGGTCGCGAAGCGGTGATGCAGGCACGCATGGGACTTGAGGTCCTCGGGCTTCCGGGGCGTCCCTCTTCGCGAGAGATAGTCGGGCGAGGCGACGAGCGTGAGTCGGAAGGTGCCCAGCACCCGCGTCATCAACCGGGAGTCGCTCACCTCGCCCGCGCGCACCACCCCGTCGAAGCCTTCATCAATCACGTCGACGAGCCGGTCTGAGAAGTCGAGGTCGAGCTCGATTTCGGGATACGCGCGCATGAAGGCGCTCAGCGTCGGCATCATCAACATGCCGGCCAGGGGCATGCTGACGCGCAGCTTGCCGCGCGGCGCACCCTGCGTCTGCGCGAGCTCCAGCTCCGCGGCTTCAACCTCGCAGAAGATGCGGCGGCAGCGCTCGAGGAAGAGCGCACCCTCTGGCGTCAGGGTGATGGTGCGGGTGGAGCGGTGGAAGAGCCGCACGCCGAGCCGTTCCTCCAGTCGAGCCACGGCCTTGCCGATGGCCGATGACGACACCCCCAGCTGCCGTCCGGCGAGCGTGAAGCTGCGCGCATCCGCGGCCTGCACGAAGGCGTTGAGTGAGCCGAGACTGTCCATGCGCCAAACCTCGATTGCGGACATTTCTGTCCGATGTGCTCGGAACTGTAGCGCGGTGGTCGTGACCGCACCTCGAATCTATTGTTTCAGCCATCGACGTCGACGGAGGTCGCCTCGCCCCGTGGGTGGTGGCTTCGCCGTCGGCCGACGTCCTCCCTCTCCTCTGACTGGCGACACCATGACTTCGACGACCACGCCCCGCGCCCAGGCCGCGCCTGCTCCCGGACTCCGACACGCTGACGGCACGGCCGAGCGGGAGGAGCGGCTTCCCATCGCCGGGCTGCTTGCCCTGGCCATGGCCGCGTTCATCACCGTGCTGACCGAGGCGCTGCCCGCGGGGCTGCTGCCTCGGATGAGCGCGGACCTTGGTGTCTCCGAGGCACTGGTCGGCCAACTGGTCACGCTCTACGCCATCGGCACGCTGGTGACGGCGATTCCCCTGACGGCCGCGACGCAGGGCTGGCGACGTCGCCCGTTGTTGATCCTCGCCCTCCTGGGCTTCGTTGTCGTCAACACGGTGACGGCGGTGTCGACGAACTTCGTGCTGACGCTCGGCGCGCGGTTCTTCGCCGGGGTGTTCGCGGGATTGTTGTGGGCGCTTGTCGCCGGCTACGCGGCGCGCATGGTGCCGGAGCACCAGCAGGGCAGGGCGATGGCCATCGCCATGGTGGGCATCCCGCTCGCGCTCTCGCTCGGAATCCCTGCCGGGACCTTCCTGGGTGCCGCCGTCGGCTGGCGCGTCACCTTTGGCATCATGAGCATCCTCACCGTCATCCTGGTCGGCTGGGTGTTCGTCAGGCTCCCAGACTTCCCGGGCCAGACGGGGGACCGTCGCATGTCCATCCGGAAGGTGTTCATGCTGCCGGGGATCCGGTCCGTGTTGTTCGTCACGCTCGCCTTCGTGCTCTCGCACAACGTTCTCTATACGTACATCGCGCCCTTCCTCGCTCCGGCGGGCATGGCGAAGAACATCGACATCGTCCTGCTTGTCTTTGGTGTCTTCGCGCTCGTCTCCATCTGGGTCATCGGCGTCTTGATTGATCGCTGGCTGCGAGAGCTGGTGCTCGTCAGCACGGCGCTCCTCGTGTTGGTGTCGTTCGCGCTCGGTCTGTGGGGGAGTGTTCCCGCTGTCGTCTACGCGGGCGTCGCGGTCTGGGGGCTGGCCTATGGCGGAGCCGCCACGCTCTTCCAGACGGCATCCGCGAAGGCGGCGGGAGAGGCGGCGGACGTCGCCCAGTCGATGATCGTCACGGCCTGGAACATCGCCATCGCGGGGGGCGGCATCGCGGGCGGCGTGCTCCTCGAGACGCTGGGAGTCGTTTCCTTCCCGTGGATGCTCGTCATCCTGCTGGTGCCGACGCTGCTCGTCGCCTGGGGGGCGAAGCGCCACGGTTTTCCGCCCGCTGCAGGGCGGCGCTGATGGCGGGCGGACGGACGGCTTCGAGCCGTCGACCGGTACGAACGGCTAGGCACCGCCTCCCGAACCGCGCGCCCGCTCCGTCCCCTTCAGCGCGGCATCGCACAGGCGCGCGATGATCATGCCCCCATTCGCGGCGGCGACGTCGCTGTCGGGCGCGAACTCGGTGATCGTCAGGCCGACGACATCGTTGGTGGCGGCCAGCCGTTCGACCAGCGACACCGCATCGGCCACTGAAGGCCCGCCGGGCTCGCGGTAGGCGAGGTGGGGGAATTCGTCTGGAGCCAGGACGTCCAGGTCGAAATGGATGTGGAGTTTCCGGCCGGACACGCGTGCTTCGTCGAGCAGCGCGAGTCCATGCTGCCTCTGGAATTCCAGGTCGCCCTCGTCCCCCACTCGCACGCCGTAATAGAAGAACCGGTCCGCGGAGATCGGGGCCGTCAGCAGCTCCCGCATCGGGCCGGGCGCGTAGCCCATGATGGCGCTGACCGGCATGCCGTGCAGGTTCCTGCTCGGCGACGTCTCGGGCGTGTTGGCGTCGTAATGCGCGTCGATCCAGACGACGGTGAGCCCGGGGTGCCGCTGTGCCAGATAGCCGATCACCGCGATGTCCACCGCGCAATCGCCGCCTGCTGTGAGCACGCGCTCGGGAGCGTGCCGCCGCAGGAGTTCGTGCGCCGCGCGGAACTGCTCGAACAAGGCGGGCCAGGCGATCACATCGAAGTCATCGCCCGTCGCGTCGCTGAGCGGAACGTCCACGCGCGGCGCGTAGCGCGCGCAGATCTCCGCCGCCGCCGCCGCGCCGCGCGGCAGATTCCGGTGGCGACCCGAACCCTGCCATTGTCCGTACGCAAGCATCAGGTCGAAACGAGTTGCCCTGCCCGCGCGACCTTCGGTCGAATGCATGAGCCCTCCGGTGGCACGTGGCCTGGGGTGCGCCACGGAGGTTACGACCGAACCCGCCCGGGAGCGAGGACTCAGCGCGGCCACTTCACCCGCATCAGCGTGTCCAGCTCCGCGCGGTCCTCCTCACCGGAGACCGCGAAGACGCACGGGGTGAGCGAGCCGACGGTCTATGTGTGGCGCCAAGCGCTTCGGGGGCATGGACGCCAACGACACGAAGCGGCTGAAGCAACTGGAGGCGGAGACTGCCCGGCGCTCGACATCGCAGTGCAACTGACGATGGCTCAGTGGACACAGCGCGAGCGGCTATGCTCCCCTCATCGCGCGGGCCCGCTCCTGGGCATGCGCTGAAAGGCCGAGGGGCGGACCATGTCGCAGCGGAGTGCCAGGTCGTGGCGGTGGCTTGCGGGCGTCGCGGTGCTCGCGCTGCCAGGGCTCGCGCCGGCGCAACATCCCCTCTACACGATTCCCTGGGAGGACAAGTCGCAGGTCCTGGAGTACCGCTCGTGTGGTTGCGCGGACTCCTGCTGGGTCGCGGAGCTGCGCGCGAAGAAGGGGCGCAAGCTGCTCGCCAGGCTGCGGTGTGACTGCGAGAAGCTCTGGGTCATCCCGAGTTGGAACTCGAAGGAGGTCGAGTACCGCGCGACCTGCGACGGCTTCGACACGGAGCGGAAGCTCGACCTCATCGCGGAGGAACTCAAGAGGGTGCTGAAGGCCCACAAGCCGGCGCCCTAGGCTCACGTCAGGGGCAGGGTCTCCAGGCTCATGGGCGCATGTCCCGCTACGCGCTCGACGTCGGTCGTGACGTCCGCCAGCTCACCCGCGGCGATGGCCGTGTACGTGCTCACCCATGCGTCCACCTGCCACTGCTCGGCCCCGTAGCGGGCCCGCGAGCGATACGCCTCTTCGATGCTCTCCGCCTGGTAGCGGATGGGACGCCCCAGCTTCCGACTGAGCACGGCGGCGACCTCGTCGAGCGTCAGCGATTCCGGTCCGGTCAGCGAGTACGTGCGGCCCCGATGCTCGCGGGGATTTAGCAGCACGGCCGTGGCGACATCGGCGATGTCGTCCTGTGCAACGGCCGCGACCCGTCCATGACCCGCGGGGCCTCGGAGCACGCCGTCCTCTCCCGCCATCATGGGGAGGAAGTCCAGGTAGAGGTTGTCTCGCAACATCACCGAGGAGAAGCGCTGCTCCCGCAAGCGCTGCTCGGTGGCCCAGTGGTCCCTCGCGAAGGTGAAGGTGGCATTCGGGGCCGCGCCGTAGAACGACGTGTAGACGAGCGTCTCCACGCCCACGGCCGCCGCTGTTTCGATGAACGCGAAGTGCTCCTCCAGTCGGGTCGGCGCCTCCTTCGCGGACACGAAGAGCGCGGTCCGCACGCCCTCGAGCGCGCGGGCGAGCGCGTCGCGATTTCGATAGGTCGCGACGTGGACCTCGGCGCCCGGCAGCGAAGGGGCCCGCTTCGCGTCGCGAACGATGAGTCGCTGAGCGACTCCCTGGGCCGCGAGCCGACGCGCGATGCGTCCCCCGAGTCGACCCGTGCAGCCGGTGACGGCAATCGGTGTATCCGCCATGTCGTCTCCTCCGTGGCTGGGGCGCGAGGCCCTCAGGTGGGCCGCGTCATCCGGATGATGGGCTTGAGCGTGTCACCCTTCTCCGAGTCCTTGGCCGCCTGGTTGATCTGCTCCATGGGGTAGAACCTCACCAGCTTGTCGAATGGGAATCTACCCTGGGCGTAGAGGTCGATGAGCTGGGGGATGAAGATGTCCGGGACGCTGTCGCCCTCGACGATGCCGCGCACGCTCCTGCCGGGAATCATGAGGTCATTCACGTCGAAGCTCGCCTCGGTGCCAACAGGAGGCGCGCCGACGACACCGCACGTCCCCAGGATGTCGAGCGAGTCGATGGCCTGTCGAAGCACCTTCGGGTTCCCCGTGGACTCGAGGGTGTAGTCCACACCCCGGCCTCCGGTGACGCGCTTGATGAACTCCACCGCGTCCTCGGTCTGCCCATTCACCGCATGCGTCGCGCCCAACTCCTGCGCCATTTGCAGGCGGTTGGGTTTGGTGTCCACGGCGATGATGGTGGTGGCCCCCGCGAGCCGCGCGGCCATGATGGCGCTGAGCCCCACCGCGCCGGAGCCGAAGGCCGCGAAGCTACGCCCGGCCTTGACTCCCAGGGAGTTGAGGACCGCGCCCGCTCCCGTGGAGATGCCGCAGCCCAGGGGCCCGAGCAGCTCCAGCGGCACATCCTTGCGCACCTTGACGATGTTGCGCTCCGTCGCGATGGCGAAGGTGCTGAACGAGGACTGGCCGAAGAAGTGGTCATGGAGGGGCTTGCCCTCCTTTTGAATCGCGGTGGACCCGTCCATCCGCCCACCGCCCATGTTCCGCGCGTAGAACTCCCGGCAGTACGCAGGATGCCCTGACTGGCACAGGTCGCACTTTCCGCAGAAGGTGAAGGCCATCACGACGTGGTCGCCCGGGGCTACCTTCGTCACCCGGTCGCCCACGCGCTCGACGACACCCGCGCCCTCGTGCCCCAGGACGATGGGCAGCGGCAACGGGTAGAACTGGTCGCGGACAATCATGTCGGTGTGACACATGCCCGTGGCGACCATCCGGACGAGCACCTCGTCCGCCCGAGGGGCTTCGACGGTGACGTCCTCGAGCTGGAAGGGGCCGCCCTTCTTCCACACGACGGCCGCCCTGGCCTGGGCTTGCTCACTCATTGGCTCTCTCTCCTTCGTGCCGGTCCTGGCTAGGGTACGAACGCCCTGCCGGGGAGAGGAGTCTTGCCCGCTGCATTCAGCGGGGACGCAGGGAGGCTCGGCTCCACGCCAGTCGCCTGGCGCCGGCCGAGCCTCCTGCCCACGTGCGCGTGGCTACCCGCCGCGCACGCTGATGCGGTACGCGGTGCCGCTGGTGCACTTGCCGACCTGCTGGACCACCGTGAGGATGTCCGTCGCCACCAGGTCGCGGCTCAAGAGGATGACGTTGCCGCTGCCGTCGCCAATCTCCTTGTTGGTGCTGTCATAGACGCGGATGCGTGCGCCGGGGACAGCCTGCGACACGATGACGAAGTTGGTGCCCGCGAGCGGCTGGAGGATGCGCGGCGCCGGCAGTTCCTTGCAGCTCCCCGCCGGCGGCGTCTGGTTCGTTGGGCCCGCATCACACAGCTTCTGCTGGGCGACCAGGACCTCTCCGGAGTTCAGGGCGCGGCCCAGGGGCGTGGCGAAGTCGTAGTCCGGGAACCAAGAGATGGGCGTGGAGAAGCCACCCGCGGAGCCCACACCCAACACGTCGATGCTCGTCCGGGCGCCGTTCGTCAGCGAGCCCAGGCTGACCAGCTGCTGACCCGCGAAGGTCTGCGGCGGGTCGAACGAGGGAGCGGGGATGTTCGCGGGCGCCTTCACGGCCTTCTGGGGCGCGGACTCCGGGCTCTTGTCGCCGCACAGGCTGATGACCGCCTTGTACTCGTCGCCCACGACGAAGGGCGTCTTGCCCGGGCGGATGGCCGTCCAGTCCGTGCTGGTCGATGACGAGACGGCCGAGCCTCCGTTCACCGTGACGGTGAGCTTCGCGCCCGGGACGTGGCGCACGGAGATGACCTCCGCGCACTCGTAGATGAGCGTCGGGTCGATGGCGGGCGCGGGCAGTCCCGTGGGGAAGTCGACCTTGTGGTCGCGGACCTTGATCTCCGGTGAAGGGCCGGACACCGCCGCACCACTCTCCTGCCGGGCGGAGACCTTGTCACCGGCGACCAGCGCCGGCACGTTGAACACCTCGTGGTTGGGACTGCGGGCGATGAGCGAGCCCACGTCGGTGCCGTTGATGGTCAGCGTCACCTTCGCGTCGAGCACCGCGCCGCGCACCGCGACCTGCGTCGCGCAGCCATACAGCGGGTCGATGACCACGGGCGGCGAGAGATAGCCCGTGTCATCCGGGATGTTGCCGGGCACCGTGGTCCCCGTCGGCTTCGGCGCCTTGCAGGCCTTGCGCAGGGCGTCGACGTGCGCGGTGAACTGTGAGCGGTCCGCGCCGTAGGGCGGCATCGTTCCAGGCAGCGGAGGGCTGACGGCGGTCTCCAGGACGATGGCGCAGTAGCCGGGCAGCTCCTTGGAGAGCGCGGGGAATCGGCGACCGGAGCCGCCCGCGCGGTGGCAGCTGTCGCAGCGACCCTCGGAGGACACGGCCTCCAGCAGATACGAGGGGCCCGGGTTCTGCGGCCAGTCCTGATGGACGATGGGCTCGTACCAGCCCGTCCCGAACAGGTCCAAGCCGATGAAGGGGGGCTTCTCCGGGTGGACGACGAAGGGGTTCTCGCCCGCGTGGCAGTCCGAGCAGGTGCCCTGGTCGTTGGCTTCGAGGGCATAGCCACCCACGAAGTCCTTGATGTCCACCTGCACGCCTCGGATGAAGGTCTTGCTCGCGGGGTTGTCCCAGAAGCACGCCTTGTTGCTGAGCGTGCCGAGGCAGATGATGCCGAGCAGGTCGATGGACTTGTCGTCGCGCAGGTAGCGGGGCAGGGCGAGGCAGACACCCGGCGGCTTGTCGCTGGTGTAGTGCATCAACTCCGCCTTCTCGGTGGTGCTGATGAACTCGTCTTCGATGACGCCTCGGTTGACCCAGCCCGCGGAGAACATGGGAGGAGGAATGGGCACCCCGGCCGCGGCGCACTCGCGGATGTAGGCTTCGCCGCTGTTCTCCGTGATGGAGAAGGTCTTGATGCCCTGGGCCTCCAGCTTCCTCGCTACGTCGGCGCCCACGCCCTTCGTCTCGTGCTGCTCGTCTCGTCCCACCTTCGACGTGCTCATGCGCTTGAGGTAGTGCATGCGCAGAGCGCCGTTGAGGGAGCGGATGCGAGTGAAGTCCTCGGGGCGCAGCGTGTCGTTCAACCAGTCGATGTACAGCGCGTTGGCGAGCACCTCGTCCTCCACCTGACTGGTGATGACCTTGCGCGGGCCGTCGATGTCGAGGCCGCCTTTCTCCAGGGACTGACGCCGCAGGGTCTCCAGGAAGTCCTTCTGCGTGCGCTGCACCATTCCAAGGTCAGCGGTGATGACCTTGCCGCCCTCCCCGAGGAAGGCGCCGTGGCCATAGGTGATGACGCGCTCGTCCGCCGGGGGCTCGGCGCTCTGGCAGCCAATGAGACTCATCGCTGTCACGACGGTGATGAGAAGGGTCAACCGCGGAGTTTCAAGCATGGGTCGTCCAGGGGTAGGAGTTGCGACGCGGCGGTGACTGCGATTCCAAGGCCCGCGCTGGCTGAACGGCACTCCCCCCATTTCTTCCCTCAAATGCCGCGAGCGGCCTGTCGTGCGGGCGCCCGGGTTGGAGGTGTTCGGACCGGACGAGGCGTGAGGCGCTGCGCGAGCAGTACGGTATTGAACACCGCCCGGGCTACGAGGACTTCGAGCAGGGTGAGCTTGAGCTTCAGCGCAGTGCCATGCCTCACCCCGCGGCGAGACGGCGGGGCGCGAGGCCCTCCAGGGCGGTCGCCAGGCGGTGCGCGGCCTCACTGGCCTCGCGTCTCCAGGCGATGCGCCAGGAGCGCTGCAGCGGCCCCGAGGCGAGCCGCTTCGCGACCAGGTCTCCCTTTCCGAGATGCGGTCCGGCGATCCACTCCGAGATGACGGCGACGCCCAGGCCGGCGCGCGCGAGGTCGAACATCGCCTCCGTCAGGGGGAGTCGCTCGAAGCGGAGGCGGGGGCGCTCCCGGCCGAAGACCTGGGTGAGGAACCAGTGGGCCTCCGCCGGAGGTGTCTGGGACGTGAGCAGGGTGTGTTCGCGCAGGTCATCCCGCGTGAGCGTCTTGCGTCCCGCGAGCGGGTGCGATGAGGACACGACGAAGACAATCTCATCGGAGAAGAGCTTGCGGGCCCCGAGCGTGGCGCGAGGGATGGTTGCCTGGGTGAGGAGCGCGACGTCGATGTCTCCCGCTTCGAGGGCCGGGATGGGGTCGCGCGTGTGTTCCACGGCGAGGGTGACCTCCAGCCCCGGCATGCTCCTGCGCAGGTCCACGAGCAGGGAGGGGAGCCAGTGGTAGGCGGTGTAGCACTCGCACACGAGGCGCAGGCGGAGGGG